>NZ_JBJIEP010000007.1:0-254875 GCF_046557955.1 Shinella agrisoli
CGCTACGGCGCCATCGCACTCGCGGTGTTACTGTTCCTGCTCTCACTCCGGCGCTCCGGCGAGCGTGCGGGACGGCTGGCGGAGCGCCTCGAAACCTCGGAGAAGACCAATGACATCCAACGCCAGATGCTCGACACGGCGGCTCGCCGTCCTCGCGATCGCGACGAGCTTGCTGACCGGCTGCGCGACGGTCGCTTCTGACCCCCGCGTCGCGACCGTCTGCCCGCCGGTTGTCGATTATAGCCGCGACTTCCAGGCGCGTGCAGCCGACGAGCTCGATCTGCTGCCAGAGGAGTCGGCTATTGCTGAGATGTTGAGTGATTATGCCGTGATGAGAGAGCAGATCGGCGCTTGCGGGTCCACTGATGGCTATGCCGATAAGGGCTTCGCATTCTCGATACGTGACCTAAAGCATATTGTGATGTATGCATCACGCGGATACCCTCGAGTGTGGAGGGCATCATGCGATACTATCAAACAAACGCCGTGTATGAGCGCATTCAAGGCTTGCACAACCATTCATTCATATGGGCAGCCGGCAATGCCTGGATTTTGATCTATGGAAACGGGCACTCCGAGCCAGTCGCCTTGGTGCTTGTTGCGGGTCGCTCTTGGGAACCACAAAGTGAGGTGACATCGCTTGTGGAAAGCCTCAGTGAGGTCTCGGGACTTCTGGTTATGGAAATCCACTTTGACGACACCGTTAAAGAAATAGAGAGTGTTGGCCTTAAAAAACATGGATCGCGTTTGGTCGAAACAAGTCTTGAAGACTTACGTGCAGTTTTTTCGGAGTTAGGACTTCCAGTGAAGTCGGGAGCCGCCTCGAAAGCCATAAATGACGCTTCGAGCAGTGCGTATCATAACTGGCAGAGAGCAAATCTCGGCCGCATAACGGTTTCAGACATTGATCTCTTTAGATTGGACGGTGAGCGCAGGGCGATCGAGCTAATAGAACTAAAGAGATCGTATATTGACCTTAATAAGTGGCAACCGTTTTCCGCCGACTACCCAAATTTTAACCTAATACTATCGACGGCTAAGCTAAGTTCGGCCCGGATGACGATAGCTTACAATGTCCGGACCAAGAATCCGTTTTACGACGACCCTAGCTCGATTTCAGTGTTTAACTACGCCAAATTCAATAGCCCCATTCACGCTGGGGTTTACCCGTTCGAAAGATTTGCCGATGGAAGCTACCTTTGATCGGCTGGTAGCTCCCACGAAAGCACGTGCGGTTCAACTCGACACCCCAACCACGTCCATGAGCTTCGAGTAGTCAGTGATCACGTCATATTTTACTGGATCCTCGGTCACTTTTTGCACGATCTCATCGAAAAACTTCCTGGCACATTCAATCTTCGTATTCTCGATCTCACGCAGTTTTATCGAGGACATTGTGCCCTTAGTCTCAGCGACGAAGTAAATGTGCTTTACGCTGCCAGCCTTGAAGGATATCGCCCAGTCGGGGTTATAGTCGCCGACAGGCGTTGGGATCAAGAAACCGCGTGGCAGCTTGGCGTAGACAACGACCTCGCTGCTTGTATCCAGCTCCTTCACGAAATTTCTTTCGACATCGGAGTCGGTGATCGCATAGTCGTAGATGTGGTTCTTGAGCTTCGCCGTGGCTCGGGAGAAATCCTGGCCGGTCTGGTTCGCAGTGAAGATGTCGACATCGTAACGCTCGTCCACTTCGTCGTAGGCCAAGCGCTCGATCACCATGGCTGCCTTCTGCTCGGCGATGATACGCGAGGCCTCGGCGATAAAGTGCTCCGGGTTCTTCCTGAACTGTTCGAAAACCGCCGGTGCGATCTGGCCGAGGATGGTCGCCGCCGTGTCTCGGGTCAGCTGCGCGTTCTCGGCAACCTTCCCGACGAGATCATACTTGACGAGGGAATGGATCGAGTCACCGCGTTCGGTCGTCGTGTTTGTGACCGTGAAGCCGTCGCCACTACGAAGCTGGCCGTCGGTCAATCCGTCGTTCTGTACGCCGACCTGAACCGTGTACTGCAAGGGGGTGACCCGCAGCTGGCGATCCAGGGCGCTGACGCACTTTCGGATCAGCTCGGCCGAGTCGAACTCAACCCGGTAGACCGCCTTGCGGTTAATACGCGCCCAAAGCTCCTGGAACTCCTTCTTCTCGAAATTGGCATTGAGGGGATTGGTCTTGGGCTTGCGGCCGTCATCGACCTTGGGCAGTTGCGCGTCGCTGAAGACGCTGTCGATGAGCTGGAACACCTGCTCGGCGTGCGGCTTCAATTCGTCGGGCAAGTCGGCAAGTTTCCCGGTCGCCTTGGCCTCGTGGTAGGCGTCTGCGATCTGGTCCGCATCGTCGGTGTAGTCATTCTTCACCAGATAGCGGTAGATCTGCTTGGCCATGGAGGCAGTCACCTCAACCGGGCCATGTTCGGTCGAGAGTGTCTTGCCCGTGAAGTACTCCTCGGTTGCCTGCCGCGGACGCGACGAGAGGGTCTCCGCGATCTCCTTCTGGAGCCCGGCCACGAAGTCCTTGTAGCTCTCGCTCGCCACTACGGTCAGCACGTTGATGTCATGCACCACCGCCGGGTGGTCCATCCTGTCCCCGTGCTGATCGACGCTCAGCCGCAGGCCACGCCCCACCTCCTGGCGCCGGGAGATGGTGTTGTCGCTGTGCTTCAACATGCACATGACGAAGACGTTCGGGTTGTCCCACCCCTCCCGCAGCGCCGAGTGTGAGAAGATGAATCGGGTGGGTTCGGCGAAGGAAAGCAGGCGTTCCTTGTCCTTGAGGATCAGGTCGTAGGCATCCACGTCGTCGGAATCGACCGACCGGGCGCCAACGGCGGGGTCTTTCAGGCGGTTCGTCTTCTTGTCGATCGAGAAGTAGCCGTTGTGGGTCTTGGCGGGATCGATGTCCGCAAGATATTTCCGGTACGCCTCATTATCGATTGCGAGCTCCGAGAGGTACTCGGCCTTCAGCAACTCGTACTCTTCTTCGAAGACCCGGGCATACTCGCCCTTCTCGTCCGCTTCGTCGTAGTCGCGGTACTTCACAACCTCGTCGATGAAGAACAGCGACAGGACCTTGATGCCCTGTGCGAACAGCTGCTTTTCCTTGTCCAGATGGGCCTTGATCGTCTCGCGGATCTGGATGCGGCGGATGTCGCGCTCGGAGACGTCGCCATTCGCCTCACCAGCGCGCAACACTTCGCCATTCGTGAATTCGACCGTGTCGTTGACGGCGTCGATCTGGCTGATCGTGAACCCGCGGTACTGGTCCAGCTCACCTGACTTCACGAACAGATCGTCGCGGAACTCAAGGCGCTTCAGCTGCCGTTTGATCTCCCCCGATGCCAGCTTCACCTCCATCTCGATCCTCGCCACGGGTGCCTTCTTCGAGATGTCGATGCCTTCGAGGTAGAGATAGGCGTTGGTGCCGGCCAGCCCGCGGGTCTGGATGCCGCGCACCGCGATCTTCTTGACCAGCTTCTGGTTGTAGGCGTCCAACGCGTCCAGCCGATGCACGCGGTTGTGCTGGGTTCGGTGGGTCGCCGAATAGCGCAGGATGAACAGCGGCTTGAACTTCGGCAGCGCCTCCATCGTCGCTGTGCCTTCCATCTTCTGCGGCTCGTCGAGGATCAGGATCGGCCGGTTAGAGGCGATCACGTCGATGGGGCGTCGGGACTGGAAGTCGTCCAGCTCGTCATAGATGCGTTTGTTGTCGGCCCCGCGCGACGCGAACGCCTGGATGTTGATCACCATCACGTTGATGCCGGCGTCCGAGGAAAAGCTCTCAAGCTCGTGGAGGCGCTTGGAGTTGTAGATGAAGAACCGCGCCTTCTTGCCGTAGCTCTCGGTGAAGTGGTCCGCGGTGATCTGCAGCGACTTGTAGACACCTTCGCGAATGGCGATCGAAGGCACCATGATGATGAACTTCGACCAGCCATACCGCTTGTTCATCTCGAAGATGGTCTTGATGTAGCAGTAGGTCTTGCCCGTGCCGGTCTCCATCTCGACGTCGAGGTGAACGCGCGTCGCGGCCAGCGCGTCGCGCTTGTAGGTGGCCGCGACTGGCAGGCGCTCGCCCCGAGCGTTGAAGGTGGTGAAGTCTGTCAACGATTGCGAGACAGGCAGGTTCTGGCGCCGCTGGACCTTCTGGATGTTCTCCAGGATCTGCACGTCGGTCAGGGCAAGGTCGGCGTTCTTGAAGCCTTCCTCGAAGGCGCTGGTCTGCGCCTTGCGGCCGGGGTCGATGCGGTAGGTTAGGCCAGAGGTCATGGGCTGGCCGGCGAAACAGTCGACCACGTCGTTGACGGCGTTGGTCTGGTAAGGCTGCACCTTGAACTTGAGCTTCATGACCGGCCTCAGATCGACTTGACGTCGGTGGTGGGCGAGAGCTGGCGGAAGATCTGTTCGACGTTGATCTTCACCGCGTCCGAGACGAATCCGTTGTCGCGGAAGACCACGCGCAGGGGCTGGTGGCCCGCCAGCTCCTTCACCAGATCCTCGGTGACGCCGCGGTCGAAGCAGGCGACAAGGGCGTTGTCGTCGACGAAGAACACGGTCTTGCCCTGCACCGTCTCGCGGCGGATGGGCAGTGTCAGGTCCACGCCCCAATCGACCAGCACCTGGAACAGTAGGTCCTCGGCCGTGCGGCCCTCTTTCACGTTGTCGACCATGTCGAGCAGGTCGGACTGCTTCAGCTCGTCGGGACAGTAGTAGACGTCCTTCATGTTCGACGTGTCCACCTTGAGCACCCGAAAGCCAACATCGCGGTTCCAGGCAGGGTGGCATTCGCCGTCTAGGACTTTCTTGCCAGCGCGGCGGATGCGCTCCTTGCAAAGATCGGCAATTGTTCGACAACCTGTTTTCGCTACGACACTGCTGTCGGAAATCTGTTCTGCTAGCTGCACCAGAATGAATCTGAGATTAGAGCCGGTAGATGCGTTGAGCTCCATGACGGCGTGCGCGCAAGTTCCGGATCCTGCAAAGAAGTCAAGCACGATATCGTTTCCAGATGCTACTGATTGGATGATCCGCCGCGCAACTTGAACCGGCTTAGGATTGTCAAATGCGAGACCAAGCTGCGAGAATAACGCATCATCACTCCCGCCAAAGTACATAACGCTAGAAATGTTTTCCTTTGTATTTTCTTTTAGAAGATACTTTCTGGTGGGCTGAGTGCTTTCGTCGGGGCCGAAAACGATCTGGCCTGCATCGAGAAGGGACTTCATTGTCTTGGGTGGGTTTCTCCACCCTCTTTCTGGGACAGGGCATTCTCTTCCAGTTACTGGATGAACTAGCGGAATGAAATACTCGTCAGGCGCTCTCTTTTTGTTCGGCCACGCCATTGAAACGGTACGGTAGACATCTCCGTTCTCATCGATCAATGAATATGCTTTCTCTCCGCCGGAGAAATCTTGAGCGGAAAGCCACTTTTTGAAAGCTCCGCGGCTGGCAGCATTAATCCCGCCGTGCTGCTTAATCAGGGCAGCCGCTTTATCCAGCATAATTTGAGCATTCTCCTTGGGGCGCCGGAAATCCACCTTGTGTTTAAAGCACTCGTAGTCCTTGGCATATAGAGATATGTATTCATGCTGCTGGGCAACACGCGTCGCATCACCTTTTGGATTTCGCTTATCCCAAACTATGGTCCCGAGATTATTTTTTTCTCCAAAAACCTCAGTGAGCAGCTTCTCAAGATTCGCATACTCGTTCTCATCCATGTGGACTGCGATGACGCCATCCTCGGACAGGAGATTACGCGCTACTCGGATCCGAGCATACATCATAGACAGCCAGTCTGAATGAAAACGCCCGTTTGCCTCAGAGTTTGAGACGAGTTTGTTTCCTGACGGATCAATCTGCTCGCTCCGAGTCAGATAAGATGAATAATCCTCGCAAAAATCGTCCTCATATATGAAATCGCTACCTGTATTGTATGGGGGGTCTATATATATGAGCTTTACTTGTCCAAGGTGGCTTTCTTGAAGAAGTTTGATAGCCTCTAGATTATCGCCTTCGATGAACAGGTTCTGCGTCCTCTCAAAATCAACGCTCTCTTCCATCGAAGGGCGTAGCGCCATGGCGATGGGCGCATTGGCCAATGCAAGCGCCTCGCGCTTCCCCGGCCAATCCAGCCGATACCGCTCCTGCGATCCTTCCACGATGTGGTCGCTCAACTCCTGACGCAGCTGATCGAAATCCACCGCCAGACGCACGGCCCCCGTCGCCTCGTCCCGTGCCTCGGTCACGCAGCCGGGGAACAGCTCGCGGATCTTCGCGATGTTTTCCTGGCTCAGGTCGGGGCTGTGCATCTTCAGCTTGTCCATGCTCATCCTCTCACTCATTCGTCATGGCGGCGCGGGGGTATGCTCCCGTCAGCCGTTCCAGTTCCTGCTGGGCCGCGCGCAGCTCGGCATTGATCGCCACGCGCTTGTTGAATTGCTTCTCGCGCGCGAGCCGCGCCTTGATCCGCTCGACCCCACGCGCCTGGGCCTTGATCGCCTCGGCCCTCGCGATGCGCTCTTCCAGCGACACGGGCTTTTCCGACTCCGCCGGCGGCTGCGGCGCCTCCACCATGCCGGAGACCAGCTTAGCCGTCTGCCCTGCTACGAGAGGCTCGAGCAGCCGCTCGTACAGGGCGCCCATGTTCAGTGCCACAGGAAGCGGCGCGCGCGGTGCGTCCTCGGGCTGCCATTCCCCTTGAAAATAGTCGCCCACCACCCAGCGGGCGCTGTCGGCCTCGCTCGGCCGCTTGTAGGCCGCCGCCAGCCTGACGCGGTCACCATGGACCACCTCGAAGATCAGCGGAAAGGGGATGGCCTTGTCGATGGCGCGCAGCACTTGCGCGTCCAGCGTCGCAGTGCGCGCGGTGATGCGGAACACCTGAATTTCCGCCACCTGCTTCGTGGCCGCCAGATTGACCGTCTCGGGCGCCAGCTTGTGCAACCAGACGATCTGATCCACCTCGCGCACGAAGAGATCCTTCAGCGCCGTGTTCGCGCCGGCGTGTTCGTAGATCTTGTTCTTGGGGATCACGCGCCCGAAGGCGGCGGCGCGGGGCCAGTCGTAGAGGGTTCCAGAGGCGGTCATTGCCCGCCCCCTTCAATGACCAGGAAGGCGATCAGCTCGAAATCGTCCAACCCCCTGATGGTGTGGGTCAGTGCCGTCGTCCGCCCGCCGCTGAACAGGCTGTCGATATCCTTCTCTTCCTTCACCTCGATCATTGAGCGGATCGCGCTGGAGAGCAGATCGGAATAGCGGCCCATCTTGCGCCCGTCCTCGGTGCGCTCGTTGAAGATGCGGCAGACGTCGTGGATTGGCTCGATCCGCCCCTTGCAGCTGGATCGGATCAGGTCGAGCAGGCGCTTGACCTCGGTATGGTCGGCGACGATCAGGCCGTCGTCGCCGATATAGACCAGGTAGAAGGGATGCAGGCGGTTCTGCTGGTTGACGTTCACGCTGTCGTGGATGTTCTTCAGCGCGAAGATGACGCCAGGCTGAAGCCCCAGCTCCGGCTGCGCTGGCACGACCGCGTGCATCCCGAAGGGCACGTTGTCGAGTTCGCCCTGCTCCTTGACGTAGTTGAGCAGGTCCATCCGGAAGTCGTTCAGCCCGAGATCGGTGATCGAGATGCCGGCCTTCACGTCCTCCAGCTCGATGACCTCGTCCTGGAGTCGCTTGAGCTGTTCCTTGCGGTAGGCGATGTCGCTCGACTTGGCGGTGAGCACGTTGTCGTCGCCAGTGGCGGTGATGTCGGTGATCACCATCCGGTTTTCGACGCGTTCCTTAAGGTTGATGTACTCGTCGAGCGTGATGTCGGGCCAATAGTTGACCAGCTGGATCTGGCTGTTGGGGGATCCGATCCGGTCGATCCGGCCGAACCGCTGAATGATCCGCACCGGGTTCCAGTGGATATCGTAGTTGATCAGGAAGTCGCAGTCCTGAAGGTTCTGGCCCTCCGAGATGCAGTCTGTACCGATGAGGATGTCCAGCTCTCCTGGCTCGTTCGGCAGAACGATGGCCTTTTCCTTCGACCGCGGCGAGAACAGCGTCAGGACGCTCTGGAAGTCATAGGACTTCTTGAGCGTGGTCTTGGGCGCGTCCGACCCCGTGACCTTGCCGACATGCAGCCCGAGCTGTGCGGCGAAGGGCGCCAGGTTGTCGAAGAGGTAGTTGGCTGTATCGGCAAAGGCCGTGAAGACCAGAACCTTCCTGTTTCCGGGGTTCAGCGGCTCTTCGACCTTCTGCCTGATGAGGGCGAGCAGGTGCTGGAGCTTGGCGTCGTCCGCCGGTTTGACCTTTTCCATTGAGGCGATCAGATCTTCGATCAGGACGAGGTCCGCAGCCAGGTCGTGCTTCCATGATGGCAGATCCATGTCGGCGAGGCTGATCTGGACCTTCTTTCCGACCGTGAACTCGTCGAGGCCGGAGAGGTCGTCATCCTCGGGATCGAACTCGCTCATTTCTGCAAGGTAATCGCTGACGCTGTCGCTGCGACCAGTCTTCTCGAACTGGTCTATCGCGTCGAGCGTGCGCGAGATGTTGGTGCCGAGAGACCGAAGTGTGAGCCGGAACGCCGCGACCGAGCTCTCCAGGCGCTTCAGCAGGTTTGTCGTCATGAGCGCCTGCAGGCTGCGCTCCCGGTCAGCCTGCCTGAGCTTGCCGCGCCCGCCCTCGACCTGCGTGTCGTAGATCTCCTCATACTTCCGCAGACGGCTGGGCAGGATGTAGCTGATCGGGGCGTAGACCGCGAGCTTCAGCACCGAAAGCTGCGTGAAGATGTCGTTGAACCCCATCACATCGGACCGCTCGGTGATCGGGCGATGATAAGAGAGCGGCTTGCGCCTTTGGGGGAACTTCCCGATGTCCTTCGTGTCGTAGAAAGTCTCGATATGCTTTCGTGACCGGGCGATGGTCACGGCGTCGAGAAGCTCGAAAAAGTCGAAGTCGAGCGCCTTCAGGATCGAGGCAGCGGTCCTCTCCTCTGGCGGCAGGGACGACCATTCATTGAAAGCCTTCTGCGCCCGGCGGAAGATCTCTTCGACACTGGTCTGGGCCTTCAGATTCTTGCTGAGCGCCTCGGACTGCCCCTCATATGCAAGCGCAAGCTGATTACGAAGGTCAGTGAACCTATTGTTGACCGGCGTTGCCGAGAGCATCAGAACCTTGGTCTTCACGCCAGCGCGGATGACCTTGTTCATCAGCTTCTGGTAGCGCGTCTCGCGGTCCTTGTAGACGTCGTTGTTACGGAAATTGTGGGATTCGTCGATTACGACGAGGTCGTAATTGCCCCAGTTGACCCGGTTCAGCGGGATGCCAAAGGACTCGCCCGATGTCCGGGACAGGTCCGTGTGGCATAGAACGTCGTAGTTGAACCTATCCTTTGCGAAGATGTTGGTGGTCAGGTTCGTATTGTAGTTCCGCCAGTTGTCCGCCAGCTTTTTGGGGCATAGAACGAGGACGGAGCGGTTGCGCAGTTCGTAGTACTTGATGACGGCAAGCGCGGTGAAGGTCTTACCGAGTCCCACGCTGTCCGCGAGGATGCACCCGTTGTATGTTTCGAGCTTGTTGATGATGCCGGTCGCCGCGTCCTTCTGATAGTTGAAGAGCTTGTTCCAGACCACGCTGTCGCGGTATCCGGTGAGGTCGTTCGGCAGAACGTCCTCGTCAACGTCCTCCAGGAAGTCCTGAAAGATGTTGTACAGCATCATGAAATAGATGCGCTCGGGCGAATTCTCCTGATAGACGGACTCGATGTGCTCGCAAATGGCCGCAGTGACGTCATTCACCTTTTCCGGGTCCGACCAGATCTGATCAAATAGGTGAAGATACATCTTGGCGTGCGCAGGATCATCGAAGCGGGTCACGAAGTTGGAGACCGCATCGCCCTTTTGGTAGCCAAGATCTACGGCCGTGAAGCCGCTGATTGGCATGTAGGCCACTTCGCCTTCGGACCCAGCCAGATGCATGAATTGCTGCATTGGGGCCTTTGTCGTGTTGGAACGAAACCTGGCCTTCTTGCGGATCCAATCAGCGCATTCGCGAGCGACGGCGCGTTGAGTGAGCTTATTGCGCAGCTGGATCTCGAACTCGGTGCCGTAAAGACCGCTTTCCCGTCGCGCCTTGGGAATGAAAAACTCCCGACGTTCCTTCCGGAGGCGGTCGGTAACCTCGGTCGGCACAAATGTGGGCGCGGTGAAGATGAACTGCAGGCTGTCGATCTTCGAGAGCTCAGACTTCAGAGCTTCGAATGCGTAGATCGAGAAGCATGACGCAGCGATGCGCAGACGTGTGCCGCGGCCGATGGCGTCCTTCAGATCATCCCCGAGAAGATGAGAGGTGTTATCGATTAGCTTCATCGATAACCTCTCGGTTCAGAAGGATGATTTGCTGATCCATCGGCTTCCGCGCCGTGGGGTCGGTATCCAGCCCCAGCCGCTTGAGCGCATAGTAGAGAAGGGCCTTGCGCACGGGGATCTTCGCTCGACCGCTACGCATCCCGTAATCGAGGGCAATGACTTTCTGCTGCGTGTCGGACAGCTCTGGGTGCGGTCCGATCTCCAATGTCACCTGCTCGTTCCAGTCCGCGTCGCCATCGGCATCGACCTCGCTCGGTTTGGTGCCGCGGGTCTCGATGATCCGCGAGAGCAGGAAATCCTTGAAGCTCTGATCGGTGAGACAGAAGGCCCGTGTGTGCCAGCGGAAACCGTCGAACCCGATCGCGTGTGGCGCAATCCAGCGCCAGCGCGGCTCCGGCCGGGACAGCGACTGATACTTGACCTCGATCGCCTCTGATCGCCGGATTGCGGCGACCACCGACCGCAGGGTCTTTGCATTGACTCCCCGCACGGGGGTCGGTGCGGCGTCGTAGGCAGGGAACTGGCCAATCCAGGCGTCCGCGCGGTCGAGGATGCCATCGGCGACGGAACGCAGCTGAGAAAGGTAACGGCTGGCATCCGGCTTCAAAAACAGGGGACCGAACTCGCTGCCTCTGATGTAGGTCCGGGCGCTCTTGTCGTAGACCATGTTGTCCGGAGCCATTCCGATGTAGCGGTTCAGGTCGGTGGACGCCTGGTTCACCGACACACCGAACGCATCCATCAAATCGCCCCGATTCACATGCCCCTCCCAAAACAGGCGGAACTCGATGAATTCGAGCCGTCGCTCGACGCCCCACCGAAGATCAGCCTTCTCTGTTCCCACCATGCACTCCCAGTGACATGATCCGTCCAGAAACTAGGCGCACCCAGTTTCTGGATTTTCGATCAAGCTATCTGAGAAGCTGTGCGGGTTCAATCGAAATTGGTAGGGTCTGCAAGCAAGGGAGAGGGCGGAATGGCGGCTGCGCCTCGGCCAACCGCCATCCTCGAGCTATGGTCAGGCGCCCGCTTGCTGAGCATGACCAGGGCCGGAGGTGCTGGACCGGATCATCGCCTGCTCGTATTCCTCGATGTCACACAAGCGGTAGACGACCCGGCCGCCGAGTTTGACGAAACGTGGCCCGTCCCCAATCCACCGCCATCGCTCAAGAGTACGAGGGCTAATCCGCCAGCGTACGGCCAACTCCATTTGGTTCATGTGTGCTGCCTTCATTTCCGTTTCCTTTCGCTCAGGCCCGTTTGACTGCGACACAACGAAGGCGTGGCCGGAAAACACTATCAAGTTAATACTGGCGGGAGCCTCAAAACCGGGGCTTTGCTGCATCTCGTCTTGAGCAGAAAAGTTCCTCGAAAGCGAAGATTCACCTACGAATACGAGGGCATGCTGGCGCGATGTGGGGCATACTTCGAGCGAGTTTGCCGAAGAGTCGTCTCCCTCCGCCATCCAATTCAACAAGATGTTGATTTTTCATCTTATTCGCCTTTCTCTTGTCCAACTTTTCGCTTCGGTTGGACAGAATTTGTTCGCTTTTTCTTCCCAGCGATGGCCTTGAGGCCCTTTTCTGCGAGTGCGGCTTGGTTGGCTGCGGCCGTGTAGACCGAGACCTGTTTGAGGTCGGTATGGCCTGTCACGGCCTTGATGACGTCGCCGCTCATCCCGCCCTCTGCCATCCGGCGCGCTGCCGCCTTGCGGAGGCCGTGCGCCGAGCAATGGGACAAGTCAGCTTCGTTGCAGCGATCACGGAACCAGTTCCCGAAACCGGCCGGAGTGAAAGGTTTCCCAAATTCCGTGGTGAGGAATGTCGGTTTGTCGCGCGGAAGCGCCCGGATGGCATCGGTAAGGGCGGGGAGCATGAACAGGTCCAATTCGGCATCCGTCTTGACCTGTTTCACCTCGATGTATTTGCCCTTGATCTTCTCCCAGCCCATCAACCACGTCGCTCCGGCGCTGCGCAGTATAGAGAAGCAAGACGAGGGCGAGGCGGGCCTTGCTCCCTTCCGGGTGCCGCGCCTCATAGGCTGCGATTTCCGCCTCAGTCCATGTGTGGAAGCCCTTCGTTTTCTTCGAGAAGCCCTTGACGCCCTGCGCCGGATTGGCGGTAATCCAGCCGTTGTCTAGACCGTGGTCGAGCATGATCTTGAGAAGCGACAGGAGGCGGTTTGCGGCCTGCGGCCGGTCCGCCATGTCGCCAATGATCGCCTTGACGTGCTCGCGCCGAAGATCGCGCATCATCCGCTTGCCATGGTTCTCGCGGAAATTCTCGATGATCCGGCGATAGGTCTGCTTCGTGCTGTCGCGAAGCCCCTGAAACTGCGGCGAGCGATAATAGGAGACGGCCAAGGCGTCGAACGATCCCGGGCGCGTCTTGCTCGCGCCGATGTTTGCCCGCCACTCCGTCACGCCAGCCAGCGCGGCGGCATATGCCTTCTCGAAGTCCGGCCCGACCGGCGGATACGGCAGATAGGTATCCACTCCCTTTGCTCGGAAGCGAATGCGCCGTTTCTTGTGCCGGTCGATCACCAGCGAACAATGCTTCGGAAGGCCGTTGCGCCGCTTACCCTTCATTTCAAAACATCATCCCAGGTATTGCCGGCGTTCGAATTTGCGGCGGTTTCAGAAAGGGCGGCGTCGGCCTCGATGCGCCCATCGGGATGCAGGGTGATGCGGGCGCGTTCAAAGCCAGCTTCGAGTGCCGCCTTGAAGAGGCGCTTGGCGTCAGCCTGCTTAATTGCTGCAACACGGTTTGCCATGGCCTCAGTTCTCCGCCTTCGCCGTGATTTCGAGGAAGCGGTTGCGGCCGTCGCGCGTTTCCTTGACGCCGACGATGTTCCACACCATCCCGCCGTAAAGCAGCCGGTCGTCGCTTCTTACGCCTGCCTGTGGCCCGATCGCGCGAATGACAAAACGGCGGAGCGTGTCAGAGACAATCCCGCCATAGGCAAATCGCTCGCTATCGGAAACATCGTGGCGAGACGCCGCGACCGTCGCGAGTTCCGCCCAGACATAGACAAAGCCGCCATAACCGTTAGGAGTTCGCGTGGAGCGCTCGATGACAATGCGGCGGTCGAGGTTGCTGCCCGTCGTCATTCGGACACCTCCCCAGCTCCGGCCTCGGTCATGTTGAGCGGCGAGAGGTATTCGTCACCGCCTTCGATCTTCGGCATGTTTTCCCAGCCGCGAATTTCGTTGACCGAGAGCCATCCGCCGTTCCGGCCGACGCTATAGGCGTCATAGCGGGCCTTCATGTCGCCGCGCAGCAGGCCCGCCAGATCATGCTCGATGAAGAGCGTCTTCCTGCTCTCCACGGTCAGCAGCGAGGCGTTCATGGCCTGCTCGACGCGGCGTGCCATGGGAGCCAGGCACCGCACGACGAGAGCGCGGCTCTCCTGATCGCTGTTCGAATAGGTTGCGTTGTCGGTGATGCCCGCTACGGTCGGCGGCACGCCCCAGATGCGGCAGATATCCAGATTGGTGAGCTTCCGGCTTTCGAGAAATTCGGCATCCTTGGAAGAAAAGGAGAAGGATTTCCAATCGGTCCCGCCATCGAGGACGAGGACGCCGCGCGTCGAGAGGTCAGAGTTGACCTTGGTTTCCAGCTTGTCGAGGACGGTCTGGCGCTGATCCTTGCCGATCACATTGGGGAATACCAATGCGCCTTCCGGCAGGAAGCTTTTCGCCGCCTGCTTTCCGGCCGTATCCTGCTGGGTGAGGGCGAGGTTGAACGTCTCGCGGGCAATCTGGATCGGGGAAAGCCCCATCACGCCGTCACGGCCGAGGCGATAGCGCAGATGAAGGATTTCTTCCTGCAGATAGACGCGAACGCCGCCGCCGTCGCCCGAAACGCGGTAGCGGAGACGGCCGCTTTCCAGCCGCTCGACGGCAACCTTGCTGGGATCGAGGGGATGGAGTGCCGATACCTGCCCGCGCCCGTTCCATTCGAGGCGGGCGAAGGCGTTGCCTGCGACCATCAGCGAGGCCAGCAAAGCCTCGCGGGCCTCGAATGCTGTCATGGTCGGGTTCGCCATGTCGTGCAGCACAGCGTAAAGCGGATGATCGGCGGCACGCTCGCGTCCGCCATTGTCGGCGCGGCGGTAGAGGTTCAACGGCATCGCGGCGAGGTTCTGGCTCACGATGGAGATGCAGGCATGAGCTACGGCGATACCGCTGGCGCGGCCCGGATCGACATAACCGCCGATACCGCCGCGAAGGCCGAACCATTCAGCAAGATAGGGGTCGTCGGACTGGATTGCGGCGCGCTTTTCGCGGCCGAGGATGCGGTCAATCAGGCTCATTTGGACAGCTCCAGCAGGCGCAAGGCGCGATCCGCATAGGAGCGGAAGGGCGAGGGAAAGGAGAGCGCCCGGGCCTGAATGACCGTGCCGTCATAGGCGGGCCACGCAAGCACGACGCTGATTTCGTGAAGCTCGACGGCGCGCAGCTCGCGACGGTCGCCGTCGCGTTTCTCGTCCAGCGCCGTGAAGCCGAAGGACATGCCGCCGAGGTCGCCACGTTCCGCAAGGGCGAGCACGTCGCGGCCTGCCGCCGTATCCGGCACGTCGAGGTCGAAGGCGAACCCCCGGCTATCTTCCGAAAGGCGAAGCGTACCGGAGCGGGTGCGGGCGAGCACGCGGCCCGGATCATGGTCGACCAGCGCCAGCACGTCCGCCTTGGAACGAAGCGAGCCGGAGAAGGCCCCCGGCGCGATGGTCTCAATGAAACGCCCGCCGATATCGGCGGACTTGGAGAAGGTGGCCGCGTATCCTTCGAGACGACGGCCTTTTGCGCGGACTTCGATGGTGAAGCCGCGCTTTTCAAAGCTGCTCATATGCCTTGCTCCCGGTGAGGGGCAATCAGCCGGTCAACGCCGAAGTCGATTGCGGCGTTGGTGGTCGGTCCGGTTGCTTCGCGGTTTTCGTAGAAGTGGCCGATCAGGAGGTATTGGGCCTGTTCGACCGATGGGGGCAGCGGCGCGGCTTCCATGTCCACGCCGATGGAAGCGAGGTGGTCGCTCGCCGCCGCGATCAGGCGTTCAACCACCGCGTCGTCATCATCGGCGTCAATGCGAAGAAACGCCTTCGCATCAGCGAGCGAGACCATGGCTCAAATCTCCGCGTAGGCGAATGCCTTCGGGTGACGCACAGCAACGTCGGCGTCGAGGAAGGCATGGAGAAGAGCACCGCCGTTCGAAGCAACGTCGGGGTGGTACGGGTTGATCAGGATATCGACCGCGCTCCAGTAGCCCAGGTACAGCTCGCCCCACTGGCCGTAGATCAGGGCGGACTTGTCATCGTCGTCACCGATATTGGCCGGAACCTGCGTCGAGACCTCGACACGGCCGTTGTGGAACAGCTCGGCGGCGGGGATGACGTGCTCGTCGGCATCCTTGATTTTGCGAACCGCCTTCATCACCGTCGGATTGGTGAGGAATGCGGCCGTGCCAGTGACATCGTCCAGCTCCAGTTCGGAAATCAGGTTCGCCGTGGTGTCGGAGAAGGCCGTTTCCGTCGTGACCTTCGCCACGCCTGCGGTGTTGAGGATGCCGCGCGGCTCCGGCGCGGTCCCGCTGCCGTTGATTGCGGCGAGGTCGAGAGCCTGCGCCAGAAGGAAACCCAGATCGCGGCGAAGCAGGTCTTCGATAGCCGTGTTGGACTGGAGCATGAGACGGGGGGACAGGCGGTATTCCGCCGTGACCGTCTTCGGCGCCATGGACACCTTTTCGAAGGTGACGGCCGAGCGGGTCGCGTTGCCGTTTTCCGCCACCCAGTTCGCCGTGCCGCTCGCGGCGAGGTTCCCGTTCGTGGTCGCCGCGCAGACCGTCCGCCCAATGCTCCTGCGAGCCGGCATCCCATGCGCGCCGAAACACATAGCTAAAACCGGCCGCAGGGGGATGCCGCTCCGGTGCACCCAAGGTCGGTTCGCTATCTCCGCCGTCTTCCTCGTCGGCTGTGTCAAGCTCGCGGTCATAACCCAGCCAGTAATGATGCAAGTCGCCTATCCCGTACCGGTTGTATGCGGCCTGCATTCCTGTCCAGCCCAGCGACGGTTCATCGTCGCCGCCCTCTTCGGCCAGGTCGTCGTCTTCAAGGTTCTCGTCGCCATCGAAATGATCGAGCAGGGAAAGCAAGTGCTCAATCGTGGCCTCGATCTGCTTCCGCATCGCGGGCGTCAGCTCGACAATGCGGACAAAGCTATCCTGTTCGCGAAAATGGTAGCCCATCGCGTTGCTCCAGTTTGCCAATTATGTTAAGTACGCAAAATAAGTGCAACGTTGCGCTTTTATTGTCAACATAAAAAGTGCAATTAGGTTCTTTTAATGATAACTCCGGCTCAGTGCAGGGCTGCGCGCGCTCTTATCGAATGGTCGAGAGATCAGCTCGCAGATGCGTCAAAAGTAGCGCTCAGAACTGTTGTGGATTTTGAGCGAGGTGCTCGTGAGCCTCGCGAGGTGACGCTTGACGCAATCCAGCGCGCGCTAGAGGCTGCTGGCGTAATCTTCGTGGCGGAGAACGGAGAAGGGCCTGGGGTTAGATTGCGCAAAAAAGACAAGCCTTAGTTGTCTGTTTCTATGCTCATATGCTAAGCCAACAAGACAATAGTGAAGTTGCTTAGATGAAAATCAAATATTGCCAACCTTTCGATTTGGTATGCTATGCCCTGTCACCTGAAGCGCTAGGAGCGTTGACGTGGGTTGGCTTCATTGCCACGGCTATCGGGCTATTGATTGCAATTTCTCAGATAATGAGTGTGAAAAAGTCAGCAGAAAAGGCAACCGCGGCCATTGAGAGGCTTTCGACGCACATCGACGGCGTAAATCTCGCCTATGTTAGTGCGCAGATGAACACAATAACTCATCTTGTTCAGAACCAAGATTACAGTCTTGCGCAGATAACGTTTACACCAATCAAGAGAACAATTCGACTGCATGCCAATTCTAAAGGGCTGGATTTAGACACTTTAGATGCACTCAACAGAACCATCGGAAAAATAGACAAGCAAATAGAATGGGGGCGGGTCGGGCACTCCAAGTACAGCCAAGTAACAGCGAACAAACTGATTGACGATCTTCTTTCCCAGCTCACTCTGTGGGAAAGCACCGCCTCTGACAAAAATCGGAAGGAGATACAGAATGAAAACGCTTGAAGACCTCATTCCGAAGCTGGTCGAGAAAACTCGCGATGGATCGCTTTCTTGGAGCCAAGGGATTGGAAACGATGGATATAAAACTACATTTGGCAAGTACAGGGTTGATGTATGGCAATGGCAAGATGAAGATGAAACTGAAGGAATAACGGTCGGCTTGAAGATAGGGGACAACGCCACAGATTTCATAGATAAGGTTTACTATGATACTTATTCCTCGCGATACTCAAGGTTGGATGACCTCTATTCAATGGCACGACGAAGCGCCCTAAAGATAGATAAGATCATTGAGGATGTGGATGTTGAGCTGGACAAGACGTTTGGTTCTCTCTTTGACTAAAGAAGCTCGGCAATACAGGCAGGCAAATCTTCCGGCTCGTGCCGCCCGCTCACCTGCAATGCCATAGCGAGCGCCACAAGGCCATCAATTCGGCCCGTCGCCTTGCTCTTGTCGAGCTTCCGGCTGCCGGCCGGATCGCGCGTGATGACCGCATTCGCCGCACACATGTTGAGCACCGGATTGCCACCGTGGCGGAGATGCCGTTCCGCAACGCAACGCTCCAGCATGTCGACGGCGGGTGACATGTCCTTGAAGCCTTGCCCAAACGGTTCCAGCGGTACGCCGCCGCCAAATATTCCCAGTTCGCGCTTGAAGTCCTCAATGCGCCAGCGGTCATATGCGACGGTGCGCAAATCGTAGGTCTGCTGCGCATTGAAGACATGCATGGCGACAAAGCTTGGATCGATGGTCGAGCCGGGAATAAGCGTGATGAAACCTTGCTTCGCCCACAGATCGTAAGGCACGCGGTCCTCGTTCGACCGCTCGGCAATGCTCGCCTCCGGCATGAAGAACTGGCAAACGATATCGAAACTGCGGTCCTCGCCGGGGAATGCCAGGACGAATGCGGTCAGGTCGCGCGAGCCGGAGAGGTCCAGCCCGCCATAGCACTCACGGCCTGCTAGCGCCGCCAGATCGGGCGCAGCGTTGCAGCGATCCCATTCGGCCTTATGAATGAAGCGGGAGACAGCCGAAACGCGCTGATTGAGGATCAGGTTGCGGAACGCGCTTTCCTTCGACGGAACAAGCCGCGCCTGCGCTGCTTGCCGCTCCACGTCGTCGAGCGAGCGGAAATCGGCAAGCGCAGGATTGGCGGCAATCCATGCCTCACGGCTCCATGGATCCGCATCCTTCGGGGCGGCATAGAGGGTCAGGTGAAAGCTCGCGTCCTCGATCTCGCGGGAGTTGACGCGCTCGCCGTAGTCTATCAGCTCGGAAAAAACGTGATGGTCGGCGGCGGCTTGCGTTGAGATGCAGACCATCAGCGGGTTGTCGCGTGCTCCGGTCGCGGTGTCGAGCGCGTCGAACAGATCGCGGTTCGGAGCGCTGCCCAGCTCGTCATAGACGACGAACGACGGCGAAAGGCCCATCTTGGAACCGGCGTCCGCCGACAGCGCCGCATAGATCGAACCTGCGCCGTCGCCAGTCAGCACCTCGATTTGCTTGTTGAACCGGATGATGTTCGCGCGGTCATCAAGCTCCGGGTGCGCGGCGAGGATGGCGCACATTTCCTGAAACAGCTTCGCGGCCTGATCGCGCGTCAGCGCTGCGGAATAGACTTCGCCGCGCGGCTCGGCTTCCGGCCCCATCAGATGGCAGAGGCCAAGGCCCGCGGCGAGTTGGGTCTTGCCGTTCTTGCGGGCCATCGAAAGGACGGCCGTGCGCACCGGCCGCCGCCCTTCGGCGTCCTCGGCATAGACGGCTTCGATGAAATCGCGCTGCCACGGCCGCAACGTCATCGTGGTGCCGGCGAGCTTGCCGGCCGTGATCGGCAAATCTTCAAGAAAGGCGATCACGCGGCCGGCACGGGACAAGCCCGGCTCTTCCCACGGCTTCACCTGCCGAGTTTCGATCTTGCCGCGCTGTGAAAGCGCCTTCGCTCCAATGCCTCTAACCGCCATTATGCAAACCCCAAATCATCAGCTTCATCAATAGCTTGAGTGCCTGAAACTAAGTATATTCCGCTCTCCCACGTCGGTCCGGGACCAGAGCTGTTTTCGTGATTTGACCCGCCCCCACCCCTATGCCAGGCATCCGAAGTGTCGAATGGATTGCCGTTCGCATCGAAACCTTTGACCTTCCGGGCGAATGGTTTCTTGTGCTGCCGGTCGTTCGCCGCCGTCTTCTCGTTGTGGCAGCGCTCGCACATGGACATGAGGCCATCGAGCGGCGGGAAAGGATCGCCTCCGGCGTTGATCGGCGTCACATGGTCCACCGCGTTGGCAACGGTCACGTCGCCCCTCGCATCGCAGGGCTCGCACAACGGCTTGCTCGCCAGCTTCGCCAATCGGAGCTTCTGCCACGCGCTGGTGTTGTACGGCCAGTCAGCCATAGGCCCGCATCCTTTCGTTCTGCATCCCTTCCACGATGAAGGCTATACCGCCGCCCTTCCGCTGCATCTCGGCTTGCGTCGTCGCCTCCTGCCTGTCCCACGTCATCCAGTCCAGCACGTCGGCTTCTGCCTTCAAGCCGAGAGCATGAACCTGCGCATACCACCGCCGTTCGGCCGCTGCTCTCGCCGCATCCGCATGGCTGGGGCTTCCGCCTCCGCTGATCGGCAAGAGCATGGAGCGCTGCGCTCCCGGCTTGTTCCCTCTCCAGAGCCCATGCTGCGCTCTCGGCGGGCTGTGAGCCTGCGGCTTCTCCGGTGGTTTTTCCGCGCGTTCCCCTTCGATGGGTTTATTCGATGGGTTACTTCGAAGGGTTTGTGTCGCAGCCGTGCGACCTTTAACGTCGCATCCCTGCGACCTTGAACGTCGCACGCTTGCGACCTTTGCCGGAGGTGGAACGTCACGCGTTACGTCACATGTGACGGTCTTCTCGGGACCATCACCAGTCTTCATGCGTGCATCCCAGTCTTCCACAATGGAACGGAAGCGCTCCCAGTTCGGCAGGTAGGCCGCGCGATGGGCCTTGCCGCCATGGCTGATCTTCTCGATGAAGCCGAGTTCGTGAAGCTTCTCGGTGCCGCGAATGACGGTCGCACGGTCGATGCCGAGCATGGTTGCAAGCCGCTCAATGCTGGGGTCGCATTGTCCGGTGCGTTTGTTGAAATGGTCGATGATCGCCCCTGCAACGCGCTTGGTTGCCTCGGTCAGACCCGCCATGATGTTGAGCGCCTTGTGGGCGAACAGGATGTCGTTTTCTTCAAGGATCGCCATATCACGCCCCCGGATACGCGACGGCGTGCGCCTGTTTGGTGGCCTCTATGGCTTCAAGGTTGGAGAGCTGGAAGCGTTCGCGCAGCGCCGGGATAACCGGGCGCGTCAGGGTGGCGCGGTGCTGATGAAGCCAAAGAGCGGCCACCTTTATCCGGTTGGGCGCTGCGTCGATTTCCTCAGTCTTTTCAAATCCGCCTTTGCCGGAGTTGGACAAGGTAGCGGACTGATTTTCAAGGTTGCTCGCACAACCTCTCTGTCCGCCATCTTTTTGTAATCCTCTCCCGCTAGTTCCATACGGACGGTTCGTTCCGACCAAACGCACTTGCCAGGCATCCCATTGTTGCCTAATGCCAGTCGGGCCCGGACTTTCGGGCGGCGGATGCAGCATCGAGCGCATATTCTGGACGGTCTATTCATGGTCAATATCACGGTCGCCGGCATCGGCTATGTCGGCTTGTCCAACGCCGTGCTTCTCGCCCAGCACAACGACGTCATCGCCTACGACATCTGGCAGGAACGGGTGGCGGCGCTCAATGCGCGCATCTCGCCGATCGTCGATGCGGAGATCACGGATTATCTCAGCACCAGGACCCTGCGGCTGAGGGCGACGACGGACAAGGCGGAAGCATTTGCGGAAGCGGACTTCGTCGTCATCGCGACGCCGACCAACTACGACCCCGAAACCCACCGCTGCGATACGGGCAGCGTCGAGGCGGTGATCGAGGACGTGCGCCAGGTCAACCGGCAGGCCACGATCGTCATCAAGTCGACCGTGCCGTTCGGCTACACGCAATCCGTGCGCGAGGCCTACAAGGACGACCGCATCGTCTTCTCGCCGGAATTCCTGCGCGAGGGCAAGGCGCTCCACGACAACCTCCATCCCTCGCGCATCGTCATGGGGGCGGACACGCCGGAGGCGCGCCAGTTCGCGGACCTGCTGCGTGAGGGCGCGGTGAAGGCGGACATCCCCGTGCTCTTCACCGGCTCGGGCGAGGCGGAGGCGATCAAGCTCTTCGCCAACACCTATCTCGCCATGCGCGTCGCCTATTTCAACGAACTCGATTCCTATGCGATGGCGCACGGCATCGATGCGCGCCAGGTTCTCGAGGGCGTGGGGCTCGATCCGCGCATCGGCAGGCACTACAACAACCCCTCCTTCGGCTATGGCGGCTACTGCCTGCCGAAGGACACGAAGCAGCTGCTCGCCAACTTCGGCGACGTGCCGCAGAACCTCATCCGCGCCATCGTCGAGGCCAACACGACACGCAAGGATTTCCTGGCCGCCGACATCGTCGCGCGCAGCCCCGGCACCGTCGGCGTCTACCGTCTCGCCATGAAGAAGGGCTCGGACAATTTCCGCGAGTCCGCCATCCAGGACATCATGAGGCGCATCCAGGCCAAGGGCATTCCGGTCATCGTCTACGAGCCGGATTTCGCGGAAGAGACGTTTTCCGGCGCTGAGATCGTGCGCGATCTCGGCGCCTTCAAGCGCCGCGCCGACATTATCATCGCCAACCGCCGCTCGGAAAGTCTCGACGACGTCGCGGACAAGGTCTACACGCGCGACGTCTTCGGCCGGGACTGAGCAGCCGGTCAGGCGAGCCAGGCCGGCAGGCGCGGGGGTACGCGCCCGGTGAGAGCCGCCTCGATGCAGTCCGCCAGGTTGCCGAAGCGCACGGTGCGGCCGGAAAGGCCCGGGCCGTAGTGGGCATATTTGCCGGAATTCGTGATGAGCGCGCGCGTCTTCGGCGGGAAGACCGGTTCGGAGATCGAGCACCAGCACAGATCCGGCAGGACCTCGACGCCGCTTTCCTTAAGCCGGCCAAGTACGTCGCCCGCCTCCGCCATGACATCGCGGCCTGCCGTGACGATCACGCTGACATCCGGATGACGCTCGCGCCCGCCGAGCGCATCGGCCAGTGCCCGGCACTCCGAGGCCGAGGCGTGCGGACTGCCGACGGCCACGAGTTCGACCTTGGCCGGTCCCTCGTTGAACATCGTCCAGACCTCGGCCATGTCCGCGCGGGTGATGGCCGTCCGGTCGGCGTCCGGCGATGCGGCGCCTTCCGCCTCGGGCGTCACGCCCTCGATATGCAGCATCGGCGCGGCGGAGGTGGTGCCGAAGGCGGCGCAGAGGGCTTTCAGGTCGTCCCGTGAGGGCCTTGCGGCCGCAAGGCCGGTGAGGAGCGGGATGCGGTCGGGCGCGGCGCGGCCGGCGAGATAGCCGACGAGCGGCCAGAAGGCATCGTCTATCCCCTCCGGCAGTTCGACGTCGATGATGCGGCGCGCCCTGCGATGCCCGTCGAGATAGACGCCGGAAAGCGGCGCGCGGCCGGTAAGCGCGATGCAGAGGTCGAGGAAATCCGGATGTTTGGCCGTGCGCGCGCCGAGCACCGTGTTGGCGAAGATCACCGCATTGGATTCCGCCCAGGCGATCGCCTCGCCGGCCTTCGGCGCGCTGTCGAGGAGGTAGGGCGAGCAGGTGAAGGTCGGCCGGCAGCCCATGCGGACATAGGCGTCGGCAAGGCGGGCGGCGGGATCGCCGAAATCGTGCGGCACGCCCTGCGCCTGCCAGTTGGCACGGTCGACGGAAATGGCATTCATCGTGGTCGGCACGCGCACTTTCGCATCCATCCCGGCCATCTTTTCCGCGAAGGTCAGGTTGGCGGGACTGGCATAGATGCAGCCGTCGATATGGCCTTGCACCACGTCGACGAGCTCCTTGGCCCCCTGCTGCGCGGCCATGGCCGTGATGATGCGCATGGCAAGCTGTACGGCGATGCCGTCGCGGCCGTCCAGCATAGCGCGGTCGTCGGCCGTCAAATCGAGCGCCGCTGTTGCCGGCGGCGCAACGGGGATGACGAGGCCGTCGGCCTCGATGGCCGTCTCGCCGATCCGTGCCGCCTTCGCGCGACAGAGCGCGGCGAAGGCATCGTGCGGAAGGCGCAGGACCGGAAGCGATTTGCCGAACATTTCGGCTGCGATCAGCGCGCCGAGCGTCAGCACGTCTTCCGCTTCGCTGAAGATCAGCGCGGCGGGCGCGCGGCCCGTCAGCGCGAGATCGAGCAGCACGCCCGAGCCTGTGCAGGAGCCCCGGCTCGACGGCATCATCAAGATGCCGCCGGTGATCGTGGTGCCATGGAGGGGATGGTGCACGTCGATGACCCGGCCGGTCGCCGGATCGACGCCACCCCAGAAGCTCAGCGCCTCCCCGGCCGCGATGACCGGACCGGAGGCCGTTCCGGAAAGAATGCTGCGGGCGGAGAGGTCGGCCATGGGACGGGTCCTTCGGCTAGAGCATTTCCAGCCGAAGCGTTTTCGGCCCGGCGTCGGATAATGCGGCGAAAACAATATCTGGAGGAAGCCCGGTGAGCCGGAATTCCTCTAGAAGCGTTGCGGCGAGAACGGGTTTATATCGATGGCCGGCGTTCTGTCGGTAAGGAGGTCGGCGACGAGGCGCGCCGTGCCGGCCGACTGGGTGAGGCCGAGATGGCCGTGGCCGAAGGCGTAGACGACGCGCGGCGTCGCGCGGGCGCGGCCGATGGCCGGCAGGCTGTCCGGCAGCGACGGACGGAAGCCCATCCACTGCACGCCGCCTTCCGGCTTCAGGCCGGGCAGGAAGCGCCTCGCCTTTTCCAGCATGGCTTCCGACCGGCGGAAGTTCGGGGGCAGCTTCAACCCGCCGAGCTCCACCGCGCCGCCAACGCGGATGCCGGTCGAAAGCCGGGAGACGACGAAACCGTGGCCGCCGAAGGTGACCTGCGTGCGCAGGTCGAAGGCGCCAAGCGGCAGCGTCGTGTTGTAGCCGCGCTCGGTTTCGAGCGGCATCTTCTCGCCCAGCGAACGGGCGAGAAGATGCGAGAAGGCACCGGCGGCGAGCACGACCTTCCGCGCCCTCAGCGTCCGTCCGTCCGTCGTGCGGATCTCGACGCCGCCTTCGATGGGATGCAGGCTGGAAACCTCGGCGCGCTCGATCGCCCCGCCCTTCGAGCGGAAATGATCGGCCAGCGCCAGCGTGTAGAGCTTCGGATCGGCGATGGAATACCAGCCGGGCGTGAAGGTGCCGTGGGTGAAACGCGGCGCGAGGCCGGGCTGGATCTGCGCCATTTCGGCGGCGTCCATGTGACGGAACTCGATGCCGTGTTCTTCGCGGGCTTTCCAGCCGGTAAGCGAAGCCTCGAATTCGGCCCGGCTTTCATAGACCTGCAGGTTGCCGTCCTTGCGCAGCATCGCGGCCGTGCCGGTTTTGGCAAGGAAGGGTTCCAGTTCCGCCTTGGAAAGGTCCATCAGCGCCGTCTGCGCGGCGGTGGAATGGGCGACGCGCTTCGGCGAGCAGGCGCGCCAGAAACGGACCATCCACGGCGTGATCCGCAGTGCATAGGACGGCGGAACGCTGAGCGGGCCGAGCGGATCGAGCAGCCACTTCGGCGCCTTCTTGAGGATACCGGGCGAGGCGAGCGGCAGGATGTCGGTGAAGGCGAAGGCGCCCGCATTGCCGGCGGAGGCGCCGGCCGCCGGGGCCTCGCGTTCGATGACGGTGACGGCAAGGCCGCGGGCTTGCGCGGCGATGGCGGCCGAGAGGCCGACGACGCCGGCGCCGATCACGACGACGCCGGGCTGGATGTCCGTGTTCATTGCACCCTCAATGCGTCGCGGCGAGGAACGCCTGCAATTCCGGGTTCTTCGGTGCGCCGAACAGCTCTTCCGGCGGGGCGATCTCGGCCATCACGCCCTTGTGGAAGAAGGCGACGCGGTCGGAGACCTCGCGGGCGAACTTCATCTCGTGCGTGACGCAGATCATCGTCATGCCCTCCGAGGCGAGCATGCGCAGCGTGTCGAGCACCTCGCCGACGAGCTGCGGATCGAGTGCCGAAGTCACCTCGTCGAACAGCATGTAGGCCGGCGACATGGCGAGCGCGCGGGCGATCGCCATGCGCTGCTGCTGGCCGCCCGACATGCGGCTCGGGTAGACCTTCAGCTTGTCGCCGAGGCCGACATGGCTGAGCTGCTTGACGGCGACGGCCTCGGCCTCCGCCTTGGGAAGGCCGAGCACCTTGACCGGCGCCAGCATGACGTTCTCCAGCACGGTCAGGTGCGGAAAGGCGTTGAACTGCTGGAAGACGATGCCGAGCTTGCGGCGCAGCTTGTTGAGGTCCGTGCCCTTGGCGTGGACGTCCGTGCCGTCGACGACGATGCGGCCGCCGTCGATGGTCTCGAGCCCGTTGATGCAGGTGAGCAGCGTCGACTTGCCCGAGCCCGAGCCGCCGATGATGGTCAGCACCTCGCCCTTCTCGACGGTGAGGTTGATCCCCTTCAGGACCTCGAGCTGGCCGAAGGATTTGCGGACGTTTTCGATCTCAATCATTGGGGGACCACCGTTTTTCGAGATACCCGCCAAGCCGGGCGATGGGGAAGCTGATGATGAAGTAGATGGCGCCGCAGATGATGAGGATGAACAGTGGTTCCTGCAGGCGCGTGACGAGGATCTGCGAGGCGCGCAAGAGCTCGATGAGGCCGAGCCAGAGCACGAGCGCCGAATCCTTCATGACGCCGAGCGTGAGCCCGATCCAGGCGGGCAGCGAGACGCGGGTGGCGAGCGGGGCCACGATGTAGCGCATGTCCTGCCACCAGGTGAGACCCAGCGACCGGGCCGCCCGGCGCGTGGTGGCGGGCACGGAGGAAATGCCGCCGCGCACGATCTCGGTGCAGTAGGCGGCCGTATAGAGCGACAGCACCACGCAGGACGTGGTGAACGGCGCCCAGCCGAGCTTCATGATCGATTGCAGCGCATTGCCGAGCACGAGCTGGATGAGCAGCGGCACGGAACGGAAGATGTCGAGCAGGAAGGTGAGCGGCATCGACCAGTAGGGGCCGGCCTGGTTGCGGATGACGCCGAAGACGATGCCGAGAACGGTCCCCGCGAAGACGGAGACGGCGGTGACGGCGAGCGTCATCGCGGCGCCCTGCGCGAGGAAGCCGAGGTCGGCCAGGGTGAGAGCGGTATCGAACATGGCTTACCCCTCTCAGTAGCGGAACATGCGCGCGGCGGCGAGGCGCGCGATGAGCGTCACGGCCTTGGCGATGAGGTAGTAGATGACGGCCGCCAGCGCGAAGAACTCGAAGGTGCGGAAGGAACGGGCATTGAGCTCCTGCGTGACGCCGGCAAGGTCCGTGTTCATGCCGACGGTGACGCCGAGCGAGGTCATCAGGATCGCCCAGACCATCTGGTTGGTGGCCGGCAGGAAGGCGACGCGCAGCATCTGCGGCAGCACGATATAGCGGAAGGCCTGCAGCGAGGTCATGCCCAGCGAGCGGCCGGCTCTCGTCTGCGTGTCCGGGATCGCCTTCAACGCGCCGCGGAAGTTCTCGGCGAGATAGCCCGCATTGTTGAAGGCGATGCCGACGAGCAATGCCGTATAAGGGCTGAGATGGATGCCGAAATTGCCGAGGCCGAAGTGGGCCATGTAGATCTGGAAGAGGGCCGGCGTGTTGCGCGCGATCTCGACCCAGGCCGTGGCGAAGCCGCTCAGGGCTCGGTTGCCGGACAGCCGGAAGAGCGTCAGCGCCATGGCGAGCGCAAGGCCGATGGCCATGGACAGGAGCGCGATCTGCAGCGTGACCAGCGCGCCGTCCAGCATCTGAGGCAACGCCTTCAGCGCCTGGTTCCAATGGAAAGTGTAACTGAACATTGCCGTCTCACCTTTGGAAACGAGGAGCGGCGCGGGAGGATGATCCCGCGCCGCCTTGGAAACGGCTCTTAGCGGTAAACGCCGCCGACGGAGAGGTCCGGCACGTCGCCGCCGACCCACTTCTCATAGAGCTCCTTGTAGCGGCCGGTGCGAACCTGCTGGTTGATGAAGAGGTTCAGGTAGTTGATCAGGCCGTATTCCTCGCGGTTGGTGAAGAGCGCGACATAGTCGATGTCGAAAGGCGCCTTGCCGACGACGGAAATGCCCGCGAACTTGCCGGACTTCACGTTGGCCTGGGCGACGGTCGAGGTGGAGACCGTGGCGTCGATCTGGCCCTGGCTCAGCGCGAGGAAGACGTCGGCCTGGGTCTGGTACGGACGGAACTCGCCCTCGCCCCATTCCTTGACCTGGTTTTCCAGCGCGATCGCCTCGTAGGTGCCGGCCGTGGCGCCGACGACCTTGCCCTTCATGTCCTCGAAGGACTTGACGCCCGACTTCTCGTTGGCGGTGACGGCCATCTCGAAGGCGAAGTAGGGGATGGTCATGCCGACCGTCTTGGCGCGCTCCAGCGTGTCGGAGGTCGAGGCGACGCCGACGTCGACGCGGCCGGACATCAGGGCCGGGATGCGTTCCGGGAAGGGCGTCTCGACGATCTCTGCCGTGACGCCGAGGGCCTTGGCGAGGTCGTTGCAGTAATCGACGTCGAAGCCGATCGGGTTGTTGTTCTCGTCGCGCGAGCCCATCGGCGGGAAGTCGAGAACGACGGCGCAGCGCAGCGTGCCGGACGAAATGATGTCGTCCAGCTTGTCGGCCTTGGCCTGGCTGGCGAGAAGCGTGGCGGCCACGAGGCCGAAGGCGAGGACCGAGGTCTTCTTCATAACTCTCTCCCTGGATTGATCTGTCGATTCACGCGGGCGGAGGTCCGTCCTGCGCCAAGGCGTAAACCTGCACTTAAAATACAAATAATATACAAAAAGTATATACCCAGGGTGCAGAAAATATGCAAAGCGGCGCCTTCCTTTCAGAAGACGCCGCCCAAGGCAAGCCAGGGACTTGAATCAGTTGAGGAAATCTTCCGGAAGCAGCTCTTCAGGCATGTTCTGGTAGGAAACCGGACGCAGGAAACGGCGGATCGACATGGTGCCGACGCTCGTCGCGCCGAAGTTGGTCGAGGCCGGATAGGGGCCGCCGTGGACCATGGAATCGACCACTTCCACGCCCGTCGGGAAGCCGTTGACCAGCACGCGCCCGGCCTTGCGCTCGAGGATCGGACGCAGGCGCCTTGCGTCCTCGAGGTCGCCCTCATCCATGTGGATGGTCGCCGTCAGCTGGCCCTCGAAGTTGCGGGCGAGCTTCTCCATCTCGTCGACCGAGCCGACGCGCACGACGAGGCCGAGCGGGCCGAACACCTCTTCCGAGAGCGCGTGGTCGGCCATGAACTGCTCGCCGGAGATCTCGAAGAGGTTCGGCAGAGCATTCCGGCCGGCGGACTCCGACGTGAACAGCGGCTTGACGGTGTTGCGGCTTGCAAAGCGCGCCTGTCCGTCCTGGTAGGCCTTGGCGATGCCGTCGGTCAGCATGACCTGCGGGCCGACCTTGCCGAGGGCCTCCACGGCGGCGGCGGTGAAGCGGTCGGCATCCGGGCCGTCCTTAACGACGGCGATGCCCGGATTGGTGCAGAACTGGCCGGCGCCCATGGTGAGCGAGCCTGCCCAGCCCTGGCCGAGCCCTTCGGCGCGGGCCTTCACGGCCTCGGGCAGCAGGAACATCGGGTTGACCGAACCGAGCTCGCCGAAGAACGGGATCGGCTCCGGACGGGCGGCGCACAGGTCGAAGAGGGCGCGCCCGCCGGCGAGCGAGCCGGTGAAGCCGACAGCCTTGATCAGCGGGTGCTGCACCAGCGCCTCGCCGACCTTGCGGTTGCCGCCCTGGATGAGCGAGAAGACGCCGGGATGCACGCCGGTCTTCTTGATGGCGGCCTCGATCGCCGCGGCGACGATCTCGCCGGTGCCCGGATGGGCCGAATGGCCCTTGACGACGACCGGGCAGCCGGCGGCGAGCGCGGCGGCGGTGTCGCCGCCGGCCGTCGAGAAGGCGAGCGGGAAGTTGGAGGCGCCGAACACGGCGACCGGGCCGATCGGCCGCTGGATCAGGCGGATTTCCGGGCGCGGCGCCGGCTGGCGGTCCGGCAGGGCCGCGTCGACGCGGCGGTCGAGATAGTCGCCCTTCCCGATATGCTCGGCGAAGAGGCGGAGCTGGCCGGTCGTGCGGCCGCGCTCGCCCTGAAGGCGCGCGACCGGCAGGCCGGTCTCCTGGGTGCCGATCTCGGTGATGGCCTCGGCGCGGGCCTCGATCTCGTCGGCGATGGCGTTGAGGAACGCGGCCCGCTCGGCGCGCGAGGAATAGCCGTAGCTGAGGAAGGCGTCTTCGGCGGCTTCCGCGGCCTTGTTCACCAGCTCCACCGTGCCGACCGCGAAGTCGTGGGCGGGACCATGGGCGGGGGAGGAGGTGAAGGTGCCGTTGCCGTCCAGCCATTCGCCTGCGACGAGGTGTTTGCCGTTGGGGGTGAAAGCCATTTGACGTACCTTTCTTTCGGAATGATGCTCGCCCGATATAGGAGTCGGCGGCGCGAATTGCACTTGTCGAAATCTTGTATACTCTATGTATGCAAATGTTCAATCGCCAACCTGCCTGGTCGGCCCCCAGCCTTGAAGAGACGAAAGATGACGCAACCCTCCACCTTGACGATTGCCGCCCTCCATGAGCGTGTCGAAGCGATCTTCCTGAAGGCCGGCCTCAACGCCGTGCAGGCCGGGGCGCTCGCCCGCGTCATCGTCGCCGGCGAGCGGGACGCCTGCAAGTCGCACGGCGTCTACCGCATCGAGGGCGCGCTGCGCACCGTCAAGGCCGGCAAGGTGAAGCCGGACGCCGTGCCCGTCCTGGACCTCAACGCGGGCTCGGCCATCGTCAAGGTGAACGCCAACGGCGGTTTCGCCAACCCGGCCTTCGAGCTTGGCGTGCCGGCCCTCGCCGAGCGCGCCCGCAAGCTCGGCCTCGCCGCCCTCGTCATCAACGACTGCACCCATTTCTCCGCGCTCTGGCCGGAAGTGGAGGCAGTGACGAAGGAGGGCCTTGCCGCCCTCGTCATGTGCCCGAGCTACGCCACCGTCGCCCCGACCGGCGGCAACAAGCCGCTGCTCGGCACCAATCCCTTCGCCTTCGGCTGGCCGCGCAGGGACGCCCCGCCCTATGTCTTCGACTTCGCCACCTCCGTCGCCGCGCGCGGGGAGATCGAGCTGCACCGCCGTGCCGGAAAGCAGCTGCCCGAGGGCTGGGCGATCGACGCCGCGGGCAACCCGACGACCGATCCGGAGGCCGCGCTCGCCGGCGCCATGCTGCCCTTCGGCGGCCACAAGGGGTCGGCCATCGGCACGATGATCGAGCTGCTCGCCGGCATCATGATCGGCGACCTGACGAGCCCGGAAGTGCTCGACTATCTCGGCACGACGACGCTCGCCCCCTTCCACGGCGAACTCATCATCGCCCTGTCGCCGGAAGCCTTCGCCGCCGGCCGGCCGGGCGACCCCTTCGCCCGCGCCGAAGTGCTGTTCGATGCCATCGTCGGCCAGGGCGCGCGCCTGCCCTCCCAGCGCCGCTTCGCCGCCCGCAAGACCTCCGAGGCCGACGGCATCACGCTGACGGCCGCCGAGATCGAACAGCTCGACCGCCTGCTGGAGAAGGGCCTGGATGCGGTCGCCTGACCGCATGAAGACCTTTCGTTAGCCGGCGAACGGTTTGCCCATCCACCGGGTGCCGCAACGAAAAAGGCCCTCCTGACGGAGGGCCTTTCGCTCGGGAGGCGTGTAAAACCTTACGCCTTGTACGTCTGCACGGCGCCGGGCAGCTTGCTCCATTCGGCATACCAGGTGTCGAAGAGCTTCAGCTGGGCCTCGACATAGCCGCGCTGGCTTTCGGAGAGCTCGTCCGTCTCGTTGAAGTGCAGCGTGTATTCCTTGTCGCCCTTCAGCACCATCATGTGCTTGAAGTAGAGCACGAGGTCCGGGCCCTCGTCGAAGGAGGAGAGCACGGCAAGCGCCGATTCCAGCTCCAGCGCGCGCTGGCGGGCGTCCGGGTCGCCCTTGGCGGCGGCCTGGGCGAGGTTGCACATGTGCAGCACCTCCTTCGGCAGCACGCAGCCGATGCCGGTGATCGCGCCGACGGCGCCGCAATTGACGAAGCCGTGGAACACGCAGGTGTCGACGCCGATCATCAGCGAGACGTCGTCATCGCGGCTGGTGATGTTCTCCGCCGCATAGCGCATGTCGGCCGCGCCGCCGAACTCCTTGAAGCCGACGAGGTTCTTGTGCTCCGCACGCAGGGCGAAGAAGAGGTCGGCGCGGGTGGCGAAGCCGTAATAGGGGCTGTTGTAGATGACGGCCGGCAGGTCCGGGGCGGCCGACAGGATCGCCTTGAAGTGGTTCTTCTGGGCGGCGACGACCGAGCCGCGCGAGAGGACGCGCGGGATGACCATGAGGCCCTGTGCGCCGACCTTCTGGGCATGGGCCGCGTGGGCGACGGCCGAGGCGGTGTTGACCGCGCCGGTGCCGACGATGACCGGGATGCCGGCCTTCACGAGGCGCTCGACGCCTTCCATGCGCTGCGCGTCCGTGAGCAGCGGCCAGTCACCCATCGAGCCGCAATAGACGACGGCGGACATGCCCTTTTCGATCAGTTCCCTGCCCTTGCGCACCAGCGCGTCGAAATCCGGCGTGCGGTCGTCCTTGCAGGGGGTCATCAGGGCGGGAATGACACCGGAAAAAATCTTGGCCTTCACGTCGATCTCCTTTCAGCCGTTCGGTCGGGCGGCCGGCCGGCACAAATGCGCGGGGCCTCCCCTCTCTCGACGCGGTTATAGCAGCTTGTATTTTATTTGTCGACAAGAAAAATACATATCATAGGGCGATGTCGAGCTTGTCGTTATGGCTGAACAGCTTCTGTACCTGCGCGACGATCTGCTCGGCATGGACCTTGCCGAGGCGGTCGGCTTCCTCGAGGTTGCGCGCCTCGATGGCGGCGATGATCTCCGCATGCTCGTCGACGAAGCGTTGCGGGAACTGGTCGTCGTAGGACTGGTAGTAGAGGCGCAGGATGCGCCGCCCCTCGTCGAGCAGCCGGCGGAACAGGCTGGTGAAATAGGGATTGCGCCCCGCCTCGGCGATCGCCGCGTGGAAGGCCGCATTGGTGGCGATCATCGCCAGCGCATCGCGCGATTCGACCGCCGCCGCATAGTCCTCGTGGAAGCCGCGGATGACGGCGAGATCGTCCGGCCGATGGTTCTGCGCGGCGAGCCGCGTCGTCACGCGGTACATCAGCACCAGCGCGTCGAAGAAGGTGTTGAGGTTCAGGAAGTCGATGTTCGACACCATGGTCGAACGGTTGGGCAGCGTCTCGATCAGCCCCTCGCCGGCAAGGCGCACCAGGGCCTCGCGGATCGGCGTGCGCGACATCTTGAACCGTTCGGCGAGCTGGACCTCGTCGACGGGGCTGCCGGGAGCGAGCTTGAGGTCCAGGATCTCGTCGCGCAGGAGGTCGTAGACCATCTTCACGCCGGAGCCTCGTTTGCGTTCGGGCAGGGAATCGGTATCGGTCATCGAAAATCCTCTTGTCGACAAAAGAAATACAATTCTCCTTCGACGCTATCAATCGGTTAAAATGGGCATTTTGACGAAAGCGCCGTCAAGCCTGCGAAGAGAAGATTTCCGGAATTGCGGCGGCTGGCGGCGGAAAAAAATGAAAAGGACAGGCAGACGCCTTCCTTCGCGGCCGTCACGGATGCCGTCGGGACTCGTTCCGGGAAAGGAACCGGAGCCTCAGCCCCGCTGCCTGCGCAGGAACGTCACCAGCGACCGCCCCGCGTCGAGGATATGCGCGCGCGTCAGCCGCGAGGCGAGATCGGCGTCGCCCTTCTCGCAGGCGGCAAGGATCGCCTCGTGCTCCCGGCCGGCGCGCGGCACGCCGTCGGTGAAGGTGAGCTGGGCGCGAAGATACCGGTCGATGCGGTCGAGCGAGGAGCGCACGCTCTGGAGATAATAGGGCCGGCGCGAGGCTTCGTAGAGGCTGTAGTGGAAATCGCGGTTGATCTCGCTCCAGCGGTGCGGGTCGGTCTCCCGGTCGAAGGCATCGCAATAGCGCCGCGCCTTCTCCAGCGTCGGCGCGTCGAGATTGGGCACGGCGAGGCGCATGACCTCGGCCTCGATCAGCGCACGGAACTCGAAGATCTCCTCGATCTCGCCGATCGAGAGACCCGCGACGACGGCACCCTTGTAGCGCCGGGTGGTGATGAGGCCGTGCTGCTCCAACCGGGACAGCGCCTCGCGCACCGGGATGCGGCTTGTGTTGAACATCTGCGCGATCTCTTCCTGCCTGAGGTTCTCGCCCTCGGCAAGATCGCCCTCGATGATGGCCTTGCGCAGGGCCTCATAGACGATGTCGGCCGCGGAGGCGGCCTGCCGGACATCGACGGCAGCAAATTTCATCACATCCAACCCCGGTGAAGGAAGGCTATGGTCATAGGTCGAATCCGCAGGCGGAGCAACCGAGCGGGCCATGCCGGCATTTCATGAAACCCGATTGTATATTGGATCCAATTTTTCTATGAAAGGCCGTTCGCCTCGATCGGCCCGTCCGCTTCGCCGCAAATTCGGGCCCGCAACCGGAGAAAGTGCCATGCGCAGCAGCAAGGTCATCCACATCGTCTCCTGCCACGCCGAAGGCGAGGTGGGCGACGTCATCGTCGGCGGAGTCGCCCCGCCGCCGGGCAACACGCTGTGGGAGCAGCGCAACTTCATCGCCGGGGACGAGACCCTGCGCAACTTCGTGCTGAACGAGCCGCGCGGCGGCGTCTTTCGCCACATCAACCTGCTCGTGCCGCCGAAGGATCCGCGCGCCACCATGGGCTTCATCATCATGGAGCCGGAGGACACGCCGCCGATGTCCGGCTCCAACTCGATCTGCGTCTCCACCGTGCTGCTCGACAGCGGCATCGTGCCGATGGTCGAGCCGGAAACCCATATGGTGCTGGAAGCGCCGGGCGGCCTCGTCAATGTCGTCGCCGCCTGCCGCAACGGCAAGGCCGAGCGCATCGCCGTCACCAACGTGCCCTCCTTCGCCGACAAGCTGGATGCGACGCTTGAGGTGGAAGGCCTCGGCACGCTCACCGTCGACACCGCCTATGGCGGCGACAGCTTCGTCTTCGCCGACGCCCGGGCGCTCGGTTTTGCCGTGACGCCGGACGAGGCGCGCGAACTGGCCGAGACCGGCATCCGCATCACCAGGGCGGCCAACGAGCAGCTCGGATTCACCCATCCGGAAAACCCGGAATGGAACCACATCTCCTTCTGCCAGCTGACGCTGCCGGTCGAAGAGCGCGACGGCGCGCTGCACGGCCGCAACACGGTCGTCATCCAGCCGGCCAAGCTCGACCGGTCGCCCACCGGCACCGGCTGCTCGGCGCGCATGGCGGTGCTGCATGCGCGCGGCCAGATCAAGGTCGGCCAGCGCTTCTGCGGCTATTCGATCATCGATTCGCGCTTCGACTGCCGCATCGTCGGGCAGACCACGGTCGGCGGCCGCCCGGCCATCGTGCCGGAAATCTCCGGCCGCGCCTGGATCACCGGGACCCACCAGGTCATGCTCGATCCGGACGATCCGTGGCCGGCCGGCTATCGCCTCGCCGATACCTGGCCGCGCAAGCAGTAACGCGGTCCATTCCACGGCCTGCGTGGCAAACGCTTGCCGGCGGCCGGAAAAGTCTTTGACCTTCTTGGGAAAACGCGATAATCACCAAGTCATCTGATGACTTGGTGATTATCGGCATGCATTCCCTCAGCAAGACCAATCTCGCAGACACCGCCGTCGAAGCGATCCGCGCGGAAATCCTGAAGCGCCGCTGGACGATCGGCGAAAAGCTGCCGAACGAGGCGGCCTTGTCGGCCATGCTCTCCGTCAGCCGCGGCACGGTGCGCGAGGCGGTGCGCGTCCTCGTCTCTCAAGGCTACCTCGAGACCCGGCAGGGCTCCGGCACCTATGTGCGCTCGACGGCGGACACCACGGGGCCGCTCACCATGGCCCGCCGCGCGAGCCTGCGCGACCAGTTCGAGGCGCGGCTGGCGCTCGACGCGCAAGCGGCGCGGCTGGCGGCGCTGCGCCGGACGCCGGCCGTGGTCGCCGGGCTGCGCACCCTGCTTGCCGAGCGCGGCGATTACGAGGGTGGCGACAAGGCGGCTTTCATCGCCCGCGACCTCGCCTTCCACCAGGCGGTTATCGCCGCCTCGGGCAACGCCGTGCTGATCGGCATGTACGACTTCTTCTCCACCGTGATCGCCGAAACCATCGAGGCGACTCTCGGCCGGGACCTGCCGGAGCCGGACATGGCCGCCCATGCGGCGATCGTCGATGCCATCGAGAGCGGCGATCCGGTCGTGGCCGATGCCGCGGTGCGCCGCTTCATGGCGCCCGTCCTTGCCGCCCTCGACCGGCTGCTCCTGTCATGAGCGCGCTCGACGAACCCGGCGCCATCGACCTGATCGACGCGGAGGCGGACAGCGTGCCCGCCCCCGAGCCGCACCGGCCAAGGAGCACGGTGGCGCGCTTCCTGCTCGGCGCCAGCCTCGTGCTCATCGCCTTCAACCTGCGCCCGGTCTTCTCCAGCGCCTCGGCGCTCCTGCCGGAGATCCGCGCCGTGCTCGGCCTTTCCGCCACCGGCGCCAGCCTGCTGACGACGCTGCCCGTCGTCTGCCTCGGCCTGTTCTCGCCGCTCGCCCCGCGCCTTGCCCAGCGCATCGGCACGGAACGCACATTGCTCGCCGTCGTCGTCCTGCTCACGCTCGGCACCGCCATGCGCGGCCTCTCCTCCATTCCGCTGCTCTTCCTCGGCACGGCGCTCGCGGGCGCCTCCATCGCCGTCGGCAACGTCCTGCTTCCCGGCCTCGTCAAGCGCGACTTCCCGGACAAGGCGGCGCTGATGACCGGCTGGTACACGATGGCGCTCTGCGCCGGCGCGGCGGGTGCCGCCGGCCTCACGCTGCCGATCGAACATGCGCTCGGCGGCTCGCTCGACGGGGCGCTGGCCGTCTGGGCGCTGCCGGCCCTCCTCGTCGCCCTGCTCTGGCTGCCGCAGGTTCTTGCCACGCGCTCGCAGGCCCGGCGTGCGGCCTTCCGCGTGGAAGGCCTCTGGCGCGACCGGCTCGCCTGGCACGTCACGCTGTTCATGGGCCTGCAATCGGCGCTTGCCTATTGCGTCTTCGGCTGGCTGGTGCCGATCCTGCGCGAACGCGGGCTCGACGGCGTCACGGCCGGCGCCATCGTCTCCGTGTCGGTGATGGTGCAAGCGGGCGCCTGCCTTGTCGCGCCGCATCTTGCCGTGCGCGGCAGGGACCAGCGGCTGATCAACGTCGTGCTCTGCGCCTTCGCCGTCGTCGCCCTTCTCGGCCTGCTCTTCGCGCCGCTTTCCACCGTCTGGTTCTGGGCCATCCTGCAAGGCATCGGCCAGGGCGGGCTGATCGCGGTGGCGCTCACCGTCATCGTGCTGCGCACGCGCGATCCGCACGTGGCGGCGCATCTTTCCGGCATGGCGCAATGCGTCGGCTATCTGCTCGCCGCCGTCGGCCCGCTGATCGTCGGCCTCATCCGCGGCTGGACCGGCAGCTTCGCCTGGAGCGCTGCGCTTTTCGTGGCGCTCGGCCTCGGCGCCGCGGTAAACGGCTGGTTCGCCGGCCGGGCGCTCTACGTCAACGCGCGCACGGTGGAGGCCTCCGCCTGAGGACGGACCACGCCGGCCTCGGTCACGATCATGTCCATCGGGATGTCGTGCAGTTGCGGATAGATCGTCGCAAGCTGCGCCGTGCTGGAGCCGACGCCGATGACGCGCGGCCTTGCCGGCAGGGCGGCAAGCGTCCGGTCGAAGAAACCGCCGCCATAACCGAGCCGGTAGCACGTCGGATCGTAGCCGACGACCGGGGCGATCACGACGTCCGGCACGCAGGGCCGCGGCTCGGCGGGTATCGGAATGTTCCAGACGCCGCGCGCGAGCGCCGCGCCCGCCCGCCAGAGATGGAATTCCAACGGCCGCCCCTTCCCGACCACGACCGGCAGGGCCGTCAACCCGCCGCGCGCGGCGACCTGCCGCATGAGGGCACGCAGGTCCGGCTCGCCGCGGAACGGCCAGTAAGCGCTGATGACACGCCCCTCGACGTCACCGATCTCCGACAGGAGGCTTACTGCGATCGCTTCCCCCTGGGCGGCCCGCACCCCGGCCGGCACGGCGAGGCGTTCGGCGATCAGGCGCTCGCGCTCGCCCTTGCGCCAGCGGTTCACGTCCGTCCAGGCCCGAAGGTCGAGCGGCCCCGGCAGGCCTGCATAGGCGGGATCGACCTCATGCAGGAAACAGGCCGGCGAGGCGAAGGTGGCGGGGGTGTCGTCGTCTGCCATCGCTCCTCTCCCGATCCTGTTCAGCAGGCCGAAAGGCCGGACTCAAGCCCGGCCAGAAGGTCGTCGACATGCTCGAGCCCGACGGAAAGCCGCAGCAGGCCATCGCCGATGCCGGCCCTGGCGCGGGCGTCGGCGCCCATGTCGGCATGGGTCATCGTTGCCGGATGCGCCACCAGGCTCTCGACGCCGCCGAGCGATTCGGCGAGCGTGAAGGCGCGCACCGCCCGCACGAAACGCCGCACCGCGGGCAGGCCGCCGGCAAGCTCGAAGCTCATCATGGCACCAAAGCCCTGCTGCTGCCTCCTGGCAAGCGCATGGTCCGGATGATCGGCAAGGCCCGGATAATGCACGCGCGCGACCGCCGGATGCGCAACGAGCAGCCCGGCGACTGCCATCGCATTCCTCTCCTGCCCCGCCATGCGGGCGAAGAGGGTCCTCAGGCCGCGAAGCGTCAGCCAGGAATCGAAGGGAGCCGCCACCGCGCCCGTCACGTTGGCCCAGTGCCTCAGCGCCCGCGCGTCCTCTGCACCGGCGGCGATCACGGCGCCGGCGATGACGTCCGAATGGCCGTTGAGGAATTTCGTCGTCGAATGCAGCACGTAATCGGCGCCGAGCGCCAGCGGCCTCTGCAAGGCCGGCGAGAGGAACGTATTGTCGACGGCGACGTGCGCGCCCGCTGCCTTCGCGAGGGCCGAAAGCGCGGCGATGTCCACGACGCGCATCAAGGGATTGCTCGGGCTTTCGATCAGCACGAGCCCCGGCTGCTCCCGGAGCCGCGTCCTGAACGCATCGGTATCCGACTGGTCCACCAGCCCGAGCCTTATCTGGCCGAGTTCGGCGCGCGCCTTCAAGAGCCGCATCGTGCCGCCGTAACAATCGTGCGGCGCCAGCACGAGGCTGCCGGCGGGAAGCCGCCCGACGAGGAGGTCGACGGCCGCCATGCCGCTCGGCGTCAGCACCGCGCCGGCGCCGCCTTCCAGCTTCGCGATGGCGTCGGCCAGCAGGTCCCGCGTGGGATTGCCGACCCGGCCGTAGTCGTAGGAGCGCGGCGTGTCGAAATCGGCGAATTCGTAGGTGGTGGAAAGATAGAGAGGCGGCACCACCGCGCCGAAGGCGGTATCGCTCGCCACGCCATGCGCCGCGGCAACGGTTTCCGGTTGAACTTCGATCGCCGTTCGCTCGGACATCGACGCTGCTCCTCGTGCTACAGGAGGAAAATGGCGGGGATGCCCAGCCCTGACAAATGAATTCTATTGCTGCCTGACTGCAAGAATTTTGCAGTCGTCCGGATCAGGTCGAACCTCAGGCGCACCCCATCAAGAGTTCCGGGTGAGGAAATCGGCAAGCACGGCAGCGTGGTTGAATTCCCGGTTGCGCGCGCCGTAGAGCAGCGTGACCGTGCCCGCATCGATGCGGGCGCGCAGCGGCTCGACTGCCGGGTTGCCGCGCAGTTCCTCGCGGTAGCGTTTCTGGAATTCCGCCCAGCGCTCCGGCTTGTGATCGAACCATTTGCGCAGTCCGGAGGTCGGCGCGACCTCCTTCATCCACGCGTCCAAAGCCGCCTTCTCCTTCGAAAGGCCGCGCGGCCATAGCCGGTCGACGAGGATGCGCTCGCCGTCGCCTGCCTCCGGCTCGTCATAGATGCGCTTGATCCTTACCGGCATCGCGATCCTCCCTGTTTCCGCTCGCCTCGCATTGGAGACCGGAAAGCGCGGCGTTCGCAAGACCGGCCAGCCTCCCGCCGGCAGCCGGCTTGACTTTACCCGCGCCATCACCCCATCATAAGCGCATGATGACCACGCACGACCTTGCCCGATTTCTGAAACGGTTGTTTCCTCTCGCAGGACACTAGCCCCCGGCTTGGTCGCGTCGCGCCCCGGCCGTGGGGCGATAGCGGTTCCGTGGAAATACGTGAACCGCGCAAGACAAGCGCGACATGATCCCCCCAGTTTCCCGATTTTCCGCGCGCCCGCCGGGCCGCGAAGAACCCGTGCCGTGAGGTTCCCATGACCACCAGGACCAAGGCCAGCCGCCTGCCTGCCATCACCATCGCCCGCTCCGAATATGCGCGCCTGTCGAACCTTGCCGACATGCTGGCCGAGCGCGACCCGCACGCCGCCGAGCAGCTTGCGGCAGAGCTCGACCGTGCGAAGGTCGTCGACGATGCGCGCATGGCGCCCGGCGTGGTGCGCATCGGCTCCATCGCCGAATTCCGCATCGACGACGAGGCGCCGCAGACCGCCGAACTCGTCTTCCCGAAGGACGCCGACATCTCCCGCCAGCGCATCTCCGTGCTGACGCCGGTGGGGGCGGCGCTGCTCGGCCTTTCCGCCGGCCAGTCGATCGAATGGGCCGCGCGCGACGGCCGGGTGCGGCGCCTCAGCGTGATTGCCGTGCGGGACGGCGCGCCGGACGCCGCCCGCGCCTCCTGAGCGAGCCTCGCCATGAAATTCCTGTCCTTCCCCCAGGCCGGACGCATCGGAGGCTGCCTCGTCGCAGGATCGTGACCCCCTGTGCCGCAAGCGCGGCCAGGGGGCTTCTCCACCATGGACCTTGGACGCCCCGCCCTGGACGGCGGGCAGGATGGAGAATGACGATGGGACGGGAACCCGGAATGCTCACGGCAAGGGACGGCTATGTGCTGGAACGGATGCTGCGCGACTGGCAGCCGCTGACGGAGGAATGGCTGGCGCTCCTCAGGCGCAAACTCGCGGCGGGCCGCCTGCCGGCCGACGCGCCGGCACCGAGGGGGCTTGCGACGATCGACGCACGCGTCACGTTCCGCTGCGCCAGCGGGCTCACCGATACCCGCACGCTCTGCCTTCCCGGCAGCTACGCGCCGGGCAGCGCCTTCCTGCCGATCACCACCTTCTACGGCCTTGCCCTCGTGGGACTTAGCGAAGGCGAGACGATGACGTTCGACCGGCCGGAGGGGCGGCGCGACTGGGTCCTTCTGGAAAGGGTGATCTTCCAGCCGGAAGCGGGCACCGCCACGCCGGCGCCTTCACGGCAAGCCCGCCCGCCGTTCCGGCTGATCGCCGGCGGCCTGGAAGAGCGCGCCTTCACGCCCGCCAACGAAAACGGCCCCGGACCGGGGCCGGGGCCGTCTGCCGCGTGAAACCGGAAAGGGCGATTAGATCACGCCCTGCGCGCGCATGGCCTCCGCCACGCGGGTGAAGCCGGCGATGTTGGCGCCGAGCACATAGTTGCCCTTGGCGCCGTATTCCTCCGCCGTCTCGGCGCAGCGGTCGTGGATGCCCTGCATGATCTGGCCGAGCCGCTCGCGCGCCTGCTCGAAGCTCCAGCTGTCGCGGCTGGCGTTCTGCTGCATCTCCAGCGCCGAGGTGGCGACGCCGCCGGCATTGGCCGCCTTGCCGGGGCCGAACAGCACGCCCGCTTCCTGGAAGGCGCGCACGGCCTCGGGCGTGGAGGGCATGTTGGCGCCTTCCGCGACCGCGATGACGCCGTTCTTGATCAGCGTGCGCGCGTCCTTGCCCGAAAGCTCGTTCTGCGTGGCACATGGCAGCGCCACCTCGCAGGGCACATCCCAGATGGAGCCCTTGCCGGACGGAATGAAATGCACGCCCTTCGCCTTCGCGCGGGCATATTCCGAAAGCCGCTCGCGGCGCACTTCCTTGATCTCCTTGACGAGGGAAAGGTCGATGCCCTCCTCGTCGAGGATGTAGCCGCTGCTGTCCGAGCAGGCGACGACCCTGGCGCCGTAGCTGATCGCCTGCTCCATGGCATAGACCGCCACGTTGCCGGAACCGGAGACGGTGACCTTCTTGCCCGCGAAATCCGTGGCCCGGGTGGAGAGCATGGCGCGCGTGAAATAGACCGCGCCGTAGCCGGTCGCCTCCTTGCGTACCAGCGAGCCGCCGTAGCTGAGGCCCTTGCCGGTGAAGACACCGGCCTCGAAGCGGTTGGTGAGCCGCTTGTACTGGCCGAACATCCAGCCGATCTCGCGGCCGCTGACGCCGATGTCGCCGGCCGGCACGTCCGTGTGTTCGCCGAGATGGCGGTGCAGCTCGGTCATGAAGGATTGGCAGAAGCGCATGATCTCGCCCTCGGACCGGCCTTTCGGGTCGAAGTCGGAGCCGCCCTTGCCGCCGCCGATCGGCAGGCCGGTCAGCGCGTTCTTGAAGATCTGCTCAAAGCCGAGGAATTTTATGATGCCGAGATTGACCGAGGGATGGAAGCGCAGGCCCCCCTTGTACGGCCCCAGCGCCGAGTTGAACTGCACGCGGAAGCCGCGGTTGATATGCACCTGGCCCTTGTCGTCGACCCACGGCACGCGGAAGATGATCTGGCGTTCCGGCTCGCAGATGCGCTCGATCAGCGCGTCCGTCAGGTAGTCCGGATGTTTGGAGACGACGAGGCCGAGGCTTTCCAGCACCTCGCGCACGGCTTGGTGGAATTCAGGTTCCGCCGGGTTGCGCTGCAGCACCTGGGCCAGGATCGGTTCAAGCTTTTCGTCGACGGTCGCCATGGCGACACTCCTTTCGTCTCGGGTCTCACATCTCTTCGGAAGGCCGCCGGTCTGGCGCCGGCAGGCCCGGGTGACATCGTCCGGGCATTGTCAGATGCCCTGCCCGTGGCCGCCCATCAGGCCGGTAGGCCCGGTCCGGGAAAGGCTTTTTGCGAGCGTGGCCAGAAGATCGGTCTGGGAAATGATGCCGAGGACGCGGCGCGTGCCGTCGATCACCACGACGGCGTGGATCGAGCCGTCCGTCAGGCGCGGCAGAAGACCGATCGCCGGTTCGGAGGGCTTGGCCGTCGCCGCCTCGGACACCGGCAGATGGGCGGCAGGGCCTGCCGCGGCCAGCTCCCTAAGGCCCACGGTCCCGGCAAGCCGGCCCTCGCCGTCGATAACCGGCAGCGTGCGGATGTCGTGGTCGAGCAGCAGCGCACGCGCCGCGTCCGCGGTCGCATCGGCAGGCACCGTTACCACGTCGCGGGACATGATGTCGGCGCAGGTAAGCTCCCCGCGCTGGCGCAGCAGCGCCTGCAGCTCGACCTCGCGCAGCAGCGTGTCGAGGTCGGCGCGGCTGATGTCGAGCGTCTCGTTGAGGTTGGCGATGGCCGCGTCGATGTCTTCCGTATTGAAGCCGACGCGGAAGGCGGCCGGCGGATCGGCCGTCTTGTGCGCGTTGACCGCCGCGACCGTCTGCGGGTGCGGATACTGCCGGCCGGCGAGCCGGTGGAACAGCATGCCGACGGCCACCAGGATCAGCGAATTGATCGCGATCGGCACCAGCGGGAACCAGAAGCCGGCCCGCGTGACGGCGGCCCCGCCGATGACGGCGGTGAGCGCGGCCGCGCCCCCCGGCGGATGCAGCGAGCGGGTCAGCGACATGACGAGGATCGCCAGCGCCACGGCCAGGCCGATCGCGATGGCGGGGTCGGTGACGAGCGCCGCGACGGTGACGCCGACGAAGGCGGAAATCGTGTTGCCGCCGACGATCGACCAGGGCTGGGCGAGCGGACTGGCCGGCACGGCGAACAGCAGCACGGCGGACGCCCCGATGGGCGCGACGATCAGCGGAAGATGCGGGTCATTGCCCATGGCAAGACCGCAGACGAGGCCGGTCAGGCAAATGCCGATCAGGGCTCCCAGGCAGCCGATGAGGCGTTCCTTGAGCGTGGCGCCGGCGAGAATAGGAGAAAAAAGCCGGAATTTGGACAGAATGCCCGATTTGCGGGCATCGTGCTGGGGTGGAGCCACGATGATCCTGATCTTAAAAAGGCAGATGATTATTTTCTAGGCTTATGTGCCTATCGCGCCGGGGACGCAAGAGCGCAACCGGAAGATTCTGCCTTGCCGGAAAAGAACGGGAAGCCTCACGCCGCGGGCGCGAACAGCCCGGCTGAACCGGATATGGTTTTCTCGAACGGGAAGCCGAAAAAGCGCCGACCGCCTCTCCTGCCTAACGCTCGGCCGGCCCAGGCCGAGAATCTGCCATCACCGTCGCCGGATGCCGGGAACGTGCAGCGGCGGCCTGGCAGCGCCGGCTGATCGGGCAGCTTCGACAATTGGCGCGGTCGGCGCAGCAGATGGTCTGCCCCAGGCGTTTGATCAAGACATGGAGTTCTGCAAGATCATCGGCACTCCAGTCAGGCAACGCCGCCATCGTCAGGTCGTAGGCGGCTCGCGTGTCGGCCGTGCCTCGGACAAACCCGAATCGGCGCAATATCCTCAGGATATGCGTGTCCACCACGAATGCCGGCATGTACAATGTGCTGAAGTTGAGGGTGGACGCCGAAACCTTTCGGCCGACACCCGGCAGACGTTCCAGCCATGCGAGCGCCCGCACGACGCCCAGGCTACCGAGAAACGTCAGGTCGAAATCCGGTCGATACACCGCTATGGCGGCCAGGGCGTCGCCAAGATGCCGCGCCTTCACGTCGGGAAAGGTCACATCGCCGATGACACCCTCGACATCGGCCGTCGGCGCCTGCGCGATGCCAGACCATTCGGGATAGGCCTCAACGAGGCGCTGATAGGCGCCCAACGAGACTTCATCACGCGTGCGGCTGCTGATCAGCGATTTCACCAGCTGGCCGACGGGCGTTCGGACACGGACCGGTCGAGGGCGGCCAAAGCAGAGCCTCAGCCGGTCCCTCACCCACTCCATATCCTCGGTAGCCCAAAAGCTGAACGTCATCTGCATGGCCCAATAATGCGAACAAATGAAGAACATTGCAAGACGGAAAATCGTGTCTGGAAATGGCCCCGTCGTACAGGCAGAAGGCGGGGCGGAAAGACTGCTTCCGTCGTACTCCCCGCGCATCCGAAAGCGATTTTGCCGGTTCAGAATCGAGAGAGAGAGAGAGAGAGAGAGAGAGAGCAGCTTTGACGGCCGACGGACGATAAGCGATCCGCTGTAAGCGGAGCGCCGCATCACGGATGCCTGTCCGTCGTCATGTGCATGTGGGTCTTTGGTACCGTAATCTCGATACCAACAATGATACAGCGAGTTCTTCCGGTTCCGAAGATACCGGCAAACGTAGCTGCACATATGTCGATGAAATTCCTTGAGAATTTCGGGTTTCTCAGACATCCTTGGACGTTGAAAAACTAGGAAATGGTGCCCAGAAGAGGCGTAATAAAATTTATATATATTACTGATAAATATTTATAAATTTATATTCTTTAATTTTATGATGCCAACGATTGTGCCAACAAACTTAGAGTGAACTATCGTGGAATTTTTAGGCTCCTACACTCTATCGGGCGAAATAGCCTCTGCTGAGTGAGCCGCCGACATACGCTACGGCCGCCGCAGGTCCGGTTAAAGACCTGCCTCGGCCATCCAAAGCTCCGCGTCCGCACCACCGGGAATACGCAGTGGGGCAGATGGGTCGGTGGCGGCTCGCCAAACCGCCTCTGCCACGTCGGGCGCATGGGTCATGGGACCTGTGTCTTCCTGCACACCTTTTACGAATTGCTGGAGAAGCGGCGCATAGTCCGGGTCGTCCATGCCACGCAGATGCGGACGGGCATTGGCGCCAAAGCGCGTTTCCGGCGAACGGCCCGGCAAGACGATATGGATGCGCACACCAAATGGCTCCATTTCCACCGCCAATGACTCGGTGAAGGCGTTTACCGCCGCCTTGCTCGCGCGGTAGACCCCGACGACCGGCAATGTCTTGACCGTTATCGTGGAAGTGACGTTGATGACGACTCCGGCCCGGCGCCGCCGCATTTGCGGCACGACAGCCTGAACCATCGCCAGTGTTCCGATCGTGTTCGTCTGAAACAATGCCTGCACCGTTTCCGGTGCTGTCAGTTCGACCGGAGTTGGCGCGCCGAAGCCGGCATTGTTGACCAGAACGTCGATGCGGCCTGCCGCTTCCACTGCCTGAGCGATGCTGGTCGAATCGGTGACGTCGAGCGCAAGCACGCGCAGGTTCCCGGAGGCCGGCAGCAGATCTTCGTTGGGTGTTCGCATCGTCGCGATCACGTCCCACCCCCTTTCGAGGAACAGTTTTGCGGTTTCCAGACCGAAACCGGACGAGCAACCGGTGATCAATATCGTAGGCATCGACATCTCCATGTAAGGTGAACGTCATTATGGTAGTGACCAGACCACGGACTTTATATAGGCTATAGTCCGCATTCCTTTAGCGTTAGTCCTGACAATGGCCGTCGATCCTCTTGCCGAAATCGTCACTCTGCTACAGCCTGCCGCCCGCTTCTCGAAACTGGTGGAATGCGCGGGCTCGTGGCGAATTCATCGTGAGGCGACAGGCGAACCTTTCTATTGCGCGATCCTGGAGGGGAGTTGCCGCCTTACGTTCGACGAACATCAATCATTCATCCTCCAGGCAGGCGACTTTGTCCTTGCGCCGGCGATGCGGAACCTGGTCAACGAGAGCATCGATGCGCCGGCCGATCTGTCCGCCATGATCCCGACACAGGTCGGCGAAGGGCATTTCCGGGTCGGACGCCACGACGGTCCTGCCGATCTGCGCATGCGGATCGGCCATTGCAGCTTCGGCGCGCCGGATTCGGCCCTGCTTGTCTCACTGTTGCCGGATGTGGTTCTCGTTCGCGATCGCCCCCGGCTTGCCACGCTGATGCAGTTGGTCGACGAGGAAACGCGTGAGCAGCGCGCGGCACGCGAGATCGTGCTGGAACGGCTTACCGCGCCGCTTTCCGAAATCCGGCGGTGCGGCACGCCATGTGCGAGGATTATCGTGCTGCGCTGGGAGAGGATCTCGAACACGACCAGACGGATCGGGCGGCAGGCCGCAAGCTGGATTGCCCTGTCTTCGTGCTATGGCCGCGCCGCAAGGAAGAGGCGAGTCAGTCGAAATGGATCGACATCTGGAAGGGCTGGGCCGACGATGTCACGGGCACCGAGACGATAGGAGGCCATCTTCTGCCGGAGGACCGCCCGGACGAGATCATAGCAGCTCTGGTTCCGTTTTTTCAGGATGCTCCGGACTCTAAACCGGCCGCTATTGGATAGTGTGCACTCATGGCTCGGATGCGTCGCGTGGTTGCTACAAGGAGCGTCATTCGTGTGCTTTGGCGGCAGGACGGATGGGTAGTGCGCTGGCGATGTTCCAGCACTGCGGCTCCATTTACCTATTCGGCAAGAGGACGACTACCTCATGTCGGCCGCGTCGATCGGCTTTTGATCGACACCACGAGCATTGGTTGGGCAAAGCCGATGATAGATCGCTTGCCTTACGCCAACTGCCGCAGCAATCGGAGGCCTAGATGCGGGCCAGATGCTCCAGGTAGGCGGCCAGTTTCTCACGCCTGAAGGTGATAAACGAGAACTTCCCTTGCCGGGAAATCTCGACGAGACCCGCATTTTCCAGCTCCTGCATATGATGCGTCGCGGTCGACGCGCTCACGTCTTCGATCGAGACCAGAGCCGAGCACGCCATTGTTGTATCAACCGCCGCCCCGAGTTCCTGAAGAATCCTGACACGCCGCGGTTCAGCCAGCGCCTTGCCGATCTTCGTTAGCTCGCGCTCACTTAGCAGCGTCGCATCCATTCCACCCTCTTCGACGATTCGGATCCAGTTTCCACCAGGATAGCACACTCTTGTCTTTTACATTTCGACGTTTATATAATTATCGAATTGTATGAAGCAAAGGAGAAACGAGCATGGGCAAACTCCACGGCAAGGTCGCGCTGATCACCGGTGGCAACAGCGGCATCGGGCTTGAATCCGCGAAACTGTTCGCCCAAGAGGGCGCCAGGGTGATCCTCACCGGGCGTAGACGCGAGGCCGTTGACGAGGCGGTCCGGGAAACCGGTCATGACGCTGTGGGTTTCGTGGGCGACATCGCCAACCTCGACGATCACGACAGGCTCGTGGCTCTCGCCAGGGACCGCTTCGGCAGGATCGATATCTATTTTGCCAATGCTGGCGTCATCACCTTGTCCACCTTCCAGGACGCGTCAGTCGACATGTTCGATCAGACCTTCGCCGTCAATGTGAGGGGCACGTATTTCGGCATACAGAAGGCGTTGCCGGTCATCTCTGATGGCGGCTCGATCATCATGACCGGCTCGATCGCCAGCTATGTCGCGCTCGACAGTCATAATGTCTACGCCGCCACGAAGGCGGCGCTTCGCTCGTTCGCGCGGAGTTGGGCCAAGGACCTGCGCGACCGCAAGATCCGCGTCAATGTTCTCAGTCCCGGGCCGGTCCGGACGCCAATCCTCGGAAAGGCCGGTCTCGATGAAGCAGAGGCCCAAGCGATGGAGGAGATGGTGTCCCAGGCGATCCCCCTCGGCCGGTTCGGTGAAGCCGAGGAACTCGCCAGAGCGGCCCTATTCCTTGCATCCGACGATAGCAGCTTCGTCAACGGCATCGAGCTCAGCGTCGACGGCGGCATGGCGCAAATCTGAAGTTGCCAAAACTCGGAGCGTTCGCCGGCTCCTATCCGCGACGCGTGGACTCAATCGACGAGCATCCGTGATTGGGATCGGGCCGTCATCATCAGTACAAGCTTGGAAAGCGAAGAGCAAAAATGGAAAAACTGAAGAACAAGGTCGCGATTATCACCGGCGGAAATAGCGGGATCGGTCGCGCCACAGCCCGGCGGTTCGCGGACGAGGGCGCGTTCGTCTATGTCGTGGGCCGCCGCGAAGCGGAGTTGGCGGAGACTGTCTCCGAGATCGGTGCCGGGGCTGCCGCGATCCAGGCCGATATCACCAAAACGGACGAGCTTGACGCGGTCTATGCGCGCATAGCCGTCGACGGTCGCAGGCTGGACAACGCCGGTCGGGTGGACCGGGTGATGCTTCCCGACGTGGATGCCGACCACTTCAATAGAATCTTTGATCTCAATGTCCGCGCAGCGTTCTTCACCGTGCAGAAGTCGCTGCCGATCCTGAATGATGGCGGCTCTATCATCATGGTATCGTCTTCACTCAACATTCGCGGCGACGCCGGCGTGAGCGTCTACAACGCGTCGAAGGCGGCGGTGCGCTCGCTGGTGAGGACGTTTGCGACCGAGTTGCTGCCGCGCGGTATCCGCGTCAATACGCTCAGCCCCGGTCCTGTCGATACTCCCATCATCGAAACTCAAGCGCCGACGCCGGAAGCCGTCGCCGAGTTTCGTGCATATGCCGCAAGCGTGGTGCCGATGAAGCGGATGGGCCGTCCGGAAGAAGTCGCCGCAGCGGCCTTGTTCCTTGCGTCGGGCGAAAGCAGCTTCTCGACCGGCACCGAATTGCGGGTAGATGGCGGCCACGCCGAACTCGCGCCAGAAGGTTGAACCGCGCGCTATGCGGTGGGGTTCGTCGATCAACGTCACCGAAGGGCGGCAGCATCTGCCTAAGGAGAAGGCCTATGAAGTACTTTTACTCGACAGAAACAAGCTCCGTCCCCGGCTTAATTGCTATCGAGGAAGCCCAGATCAAGTGCAAGCTGATCGAGACAAGCAAATCGAAGAAGGTCAATATCGATCTCCTTGAGAGCTTCAATCCACTCTCGCAAGTCGGAACTCTTGTTCTGGATGACGGCAGTGTTCTTACGCAGAATCTTGCAATTTTAACGTACCTCGCGGATCTGGCGCCCGCCTCGCGATTGCTGCCACCCTCGGGTGAACGGTCTCGCTATGATGTTCTGAGTTGGCTGGCTTACAGCATCTCCGACTTGCAAAAGCCGCTCGGCATGGGATTTCGCCGTAAGGAGTTGACGTCCTCCGAGGCGGCCCAAGCCGAGGTTTTGGCCTTCTTCACAAAGATGCTGGAGCGGTTCTTGATGCGCATTGAACGCGCCGCTGGGGATCTGCGGTATGTGAATGGAGATGATTTCACCATCGCTGATTGCCATCTGTTCTTCACCCTGAAATACATCAAGGTACTACTAGGCGGCTTTGATCAGTTCCCCATGACGGCTACCTATTTCGAACGACTGTTGGACCGTCCTTCGGTGCAGCGCGCTATTTCCATCAAAGGCGACCGAAGATAAATCAGGGGCAGCTTGCCCCCGGTGTCGTGACGGAGTCCTTGCGCTGGACTGCCGATCCCGAAAGATCTTCGCTGCCATCAGGCGAGGGCACCAGGCGTTGGAAACAGGCCACCAGGTCAGATTCTGAAAGCGCCTCGCAGGAATACGAAGAAGGTGCTGTCATCCTCGCGCAAGCGGCGTGCGAGAAGCCTTTCGGCGTCTTGGCCGCTGACGTAGCGCAACCGATCTGTGCCGTCGGTCGCCGCGGCGAAGATCGTTCGCGCCACCTCGTCCGGCTCGGCGGGAGGGGTATCGCTGATGGCTGCGTAGCCGTCGGCGAAGTTTGCGACTACGTCGCGATACTCCGAGAGGGATTCGTCGTCGCTGAAGCGAACCGATCGCCCGGAGAAGTCGGTCCGGACCATACCCGGCTCGACGATCTTCACCCGGATGCCGACCGCGGCGAGCTCATAGGACAGCGCTTCGGAGAGACCTTCCACCGCGAACTTGCTGCCGTGATAGAGCGTTCCGAGCGGGAACCCGATACAGCCGCCCATCGAACTGATGTTCACGACGACGCCCTGCCGGCGTTCCCGCATATGCGGCAGAACCGCCTTGGTGGTGGCGAGCAGGCCGACGACATTGGCCTCGAACTGCTCGCGGATCGCGTCGAGAGACGTGGCTTCGAGCAGGCCGAAGGATCCGAAACCGGCGTTGTTCACCAGGACATCGATCGATCCGAATTCGGACGTGCCTTGGGCAACGGCCGCGCGGATGCTCTCTTCGTCCGTCACATCGAGACGGAGCGCACGGACGTTTTCGAGCTGGTTCAGCTCCGTCTCCTTCTCCGGTGCGCGCATTGTGGCGATGACGTTCCAGCCTTGAGACTGGAACAGCTTGGCAGTTTCGCGACCGATCCCGGTCGACGTGCCCGTTATCAGGACGGTCTGCGACATTGCTTACTCCTTTTCTGCCGGCGCCCGGCAGAATGTTGCCGAGCCCCGTAAGGACCGCTCAACTCGCTTCGATGAACAGGATGTAGCAATTTCGATTGTGGAGATAATCGCGCGTTGGCGACAAGGGCCATGAACTTCAGGTTCATGGATTGGTGGTTGTACGCTATCGTAAAGTGCGCACCGATGCGCAGACCATCGTTCCAAGCTGGCCCACACCATGAATCGAGATCTATTCGACGGACTTCCGCACTTCCTGGCCGTGGCGCGCCATGGCGGATTCACGCCTGCCGCCGAGGCGATGGGGATCAGCCCGACGGCGATGAGCAAAGCGATCCGGACCCTTGAAGCGCGCTATCAGACGAAGCTTTTTCAGCGCACGACGCGGCATGTGAGACTGACCGAGGCCGGTGCGGAACTGTTCCAGCGCCTCGACCGCGCGGCCGACGAGATCGGCGACGCGCTACAGGCGTTGAGCACGGCTCAGTCGGTGCCGACGGGCACGCTCCGCCTTACCATACCCCGAACGGCCATGCGATACGCGGTCGAGCCGATCATCGAGCGCTTCCAGGAACTCTACCCGAAGGTGGCGCTCGACGTATCGGTGAACGACTCCTTGGTCGATCTCGTCGCCGAAGGGTTCGACGCGGGAATCCGGCTGGGCGAGTCCATCGACAAGGACATGATCGCGGTGCGGCTGATGCCGGAAGGCAGATGGGGGATCGCGGCAAGCCCCGGCTATCTGGCGAAGGCCGGAAGGCCGGACCGTCTCGAAGACCTGCCGCAGCACAAAGCCGTTCTATACCGCTTCCCGAGATCGCGGACGCTTCACATCTGGGAATTCGAGCAAGACGGGAAGACGGTTCGTGTGAAGGTGCCCCAGCAGCTCATCGTGGACGATCGGCTCTCGCTCGTCCGCCTGGCGAAAGCCGGCGTTGGCCTTGCCTACGTGCAGGAGCTGGAAGTTTACGAGGAGCTCCGGCGGGGGGAACTCGAACTCCTGTTCCTCGACCAGATCGGCAAGGACGACGGCGTGTTTTTGTATTTCCCTGCCGCAATGCAGACACAGCCCAAGCTGAGAGCATTCATTGATCTTGTGAAAAACTCGCAGGCCAATGAGGCGATGGGCTGAAAGTCGACGCTGCTAAGCAATTGTTATCGGCACTAAGGAGTTTCATTGTCGCTGCCAGGGAGGCAAGGTGCCGATCCCAGGCTCAGGGCGATGTCGTCGCCGGATAGCGGATGGTTATTATTTTGCCCAGGAATTTAACCTATAAAGCTTCTTCGGCTTTGCTGTTTGACGATCTTTTCAGCCCATCCCTGGAGTGTAGCGGTTTTCTTTGAACAAGAATGATCCCGGCTATGGTCATTCCCCCGCCGACCAGGTGATAGATGTGCAGCGTTTCGCCCAGAAAGATTGCGGCGACAACGGCGGTCATGATCGGTATCAGGTTCATGAAGATTGCAGTCCGCCCTGCACCGAGATGCTTGACTGCTGACATCCAGACGAAGGGTGCAAGAATGGATCCTGGAATGGCGGCGTAAAGGATCATGACAAGGTTCGGCACTGTGAAGGCTGAAGCGCTTTCCATGAGGTAGCTTGGAAGCAGAAAGAGAATAGCAAAACCGATCTGAATATAGATCGATGTCCATACGGCGAGCGGCATCGGCCACTGTTTCAGCAGAATTCCGTAGCCCGCGTAGGCGAGAACCGCCAGTAGCATGATTGCGTCTCCGCGCCCGACACCGTACGACAGAAGGCGAGACAGGTCGCCTTGTCCGAGCACGATGAAAATCCCGCACAAGGAAATGATACCGCCAAGGACCGCAAGGGCCGAGGGTTTATCGCTGAGGAAAATAGCGCTCAGTATTAATGTGAGGAGCGGCACCAGCGACAGCAGGATCGCCATGTTCGTCGCCGAAGTAAAACTGGCGCATAGTATCCAAGGCCCTGACACATGGCCATGCCCAGTAGCCCCAGAATCGCAAGCTTCGGGAGATGTTTGCCAATTGTGGCCCGATGCCTCCAGGCGTCCTTTACAACAAAAGGCGTCAGGATAACGAATGCAATCAGCCATCGTTCGAAGGCAATCACGCCGGGCGGTATGGCGCCCGCCGCCAACTTGCTGACGATTGTATTTCCAGCCCAGATCGATACCGCGAGCAGGGAGAATAACAGGTATTTTACAGGCATCCATAGCGCTCCAGCTTTCAGACTTACGCTTGCCTATCAGATGTCTGTTTGTCATTATATAGCGATAATAAGACAGACACTCGTGGTGATCGGACATGATGAAGCGTCAAATTCCTGCGGGGGAGTACCCGGCCCCGCTGTCATTTCGCACGGAGAACTATGAAGCTGGCGGCGAGTTTGCATCTCGGCGTCAGCCCTGGTGCAAAGTGGGCTATGCGGTTACAGGGGTGATGGAGGCCTGTGTCGAGGGACGGCGATTTCTCTGTCCGCCTCACTACGCGACATGGATACCGGCGGACGCGCTTCATCGCTGCTACAACCGACAGAATGTTAAATTTGTTTCGATATACATTAATCAGGATCTTTGCGTGGGCATGCCGGAAACCGCCTGCACCCTGGCCTTAAGCCCTTTGATAAAGGCCATTCTGGCAGACTTTGCCGCCCGCCGCATCACAGTGCCGAAGACGGAGGACGATATCCGCCTGGCTCTGGTTCTCGTGGATCAACTGTTGAAGGCACCACGCCGGGAAAGCTATTTGCCCGTATCCGACGACGATCTGCTGCGGCCCATCATCGATGCGCTTTTAAAGAAACCTGGCGACAGACGATCGCTGGCCGAGTGGGCGCGTACCCTCCAGACGACAGAAAGAACTCTGTCGCGCCGTTTCCAAAGCGACCTTGGCATACCATTCAACGAGTGGCGGCAAAGGTCGAAGCTGGTCGCGTCTCTCTCGCTAATCGAGAAGGGAAAATCGATACAGGAAACCGCTAACGATCTTGGCTACAGTAGCCCATCTGCTTTCATAGCGATGTTCAGGAGGCAGACTGGCGTCAGCCCCACTCATTTATCTTAAGGCAGCGCATAGTTGACCGCGATACGCTCGCCAACTTTAGCAGAGACACTGTTTCTGAACGATACTCCATACCTGCTCACGAGAAATTTCGGAGCGGGCGGACCTCAGTCACCACATCCGATGCCAGGATAATTGGCCACGACGAGCGTCTGGATGAATGGCGCGAGAGGAAAGTCAGGCTTCAACGATTTGTATCGTATCGGACTTGATTGTCACGAATTGCAGCGCGATGTGAGATCGCCCACTCTGCCAACTCCTTGACCGGCTTCGAAAGCGATCGACCGAGTTCAGTCAATCTGTACTCGACCTGTGGCGGTGTGGTCGGTCTCACGCAGCGTTCGACCAATCCGTCTCGTTCCAACGATTTCAGAGTTCGGGTTAGCATCTGCTGGGAAATGCCCGCGACGCGTCGCTTGATCTCGTTGAAACGCCGCGCGTCGTCCTGAAGCGCGACGACCACCTGCACCGTCCACTTGTCGCCAACCCGATTGAGAAGGGAGCTGACACCGGCACAATCGTTCGACGCATCGATTTGCGTGGTCATATCCATCTGCCCTGGTCCTGAAGATATGCTTTTGACGACGCAAATCTCGTCCAATATCCAGATCTAGTCAACAAAACTGACCAGCTCCGCGAGAATTTGTGGATGCCGCGTGTGATGAACGAGGAGAATTTCCAATGATCACGGCCTCCTTTCGAGACCAGAATATGGATGCGCCGGTGCCTGTCGCATCCGTTCGCTCCGTTGTGCTGCCAGCTTCGCCCGAGCGCGGTGAGGATTTGCAGGTCCGGGTGTCTGCTTCTGCCACCGAAGAAGAACTACCGATCATCGTTTTTTCACACGGGTATGGTTCGTCGATGGATGGCTATGCCCCGTTGGTTGACTATTGGGCGGCGAGAGGCTTTGCCGTCATCCAGCCCACTCATCTTGATGCAAAGCGGCTGGGACTTGCCGAGGACGATCCGAGAAGGCCGGGAATCTGGAGGCAACGTGTTGCCGATATCGAACTCATTCTCGACAATCTTGATCTCGTTGAATTGTCATTGCCGGGCCTGCAAGGGCGGCTTGATCGCAGCAGGATCGCAGCGGCAGGACATTCTTTTGGCGGACAGACGACCAGTATGCTGCTGGGCGCGAGAATGCTCGGCACGGGAGACGGTGCCGGAAAGGATATGTCCGACCGGCGGATCAAAGCCGGCATTCTGCTCGCGTCAGGTGGTCAGGGCGGTGATGATCTGAGCGACTTTGCTCGGGAACATCTACCCTATCTGAATTCCGTTTTTACTCATATGAGCACACCGACGCTTGTCGTCGCCGGCGACAACGACCACTCTCCGCTCACGGTCCGGGGACCCGACTGGTTTGCCGATCCGTATTTCCTGAGCCCGGGAGTGAAAGCCTTGCTCACGTTGTACGGCGGGGAACATATGCTCGGAGGGATATCCGGTTACAAAGTGACCGAGACCACCGACGAGAATCCCGCCCGTGTGGCCCTCGTCCAGCAGATGACCTCTGCGTTTCTGCGCAGCTTGCTTTACCCACAAGACACCGCATGGAGCACTGCATGCGCGTCCCTTCGGGAAGGGTCGAACCCTTTGGGAAAAATAGAAGAGAAATGTTGACCGCCGCATGTCCGACAAGCCGAACATCACAGCCGCAAAAGGCTTCTTCGCGACACAACGTTGTGGCGATCTGGATGACACCTTTTGCGACTATGTACATACCGATTTCCGTTTTATGGTCTCCTGCACATGCAATGACGAACTGCGCGCCGCCATCCCCTGGGCGGACTGCGAACATAGGGGCCGCGAGGGCTATCACCGCCTGACGATGCTTCTCTTCTCCGAGTACGAGTTGCTCGAATACGAGATCAGGCGATTTACCGACGCCAGCAGGCAGTTTTTCATTTATTTTCCAAGTCAGCGGGTATTGCTTCCCGCTATGACTCAGTCATGAGGCGGATTGCCCATGTCTGGTCCCCACCCTCTCAACCAGGCGGTGATTGCACAGGCGCTTCATGATCTGCGCAACGGTCAGCTCCGCAAGGCCAAAGCCATGGGGTTTCAGAACGAGGACCTCGAAGCCCTGAAGCACCCGGCAATGGCCAGCATCCTCGCGAATACCAATATCTCCTGGTGTTCCGTGACAATCAATCGCAATGTGTTGCGCCGGCTGTTTCGGCAGATGGACGATCTCTTCAGGGAAATCGGAGAAATCGATCGTTTGCTTCGGCTCGAAGCCAGCACGAGCCTCGTCAGCCGCTTTTACGGCTTATCTCATCAGGAGGTCGCCGTCCGCTGTGCGGCGCTCGGCATGCCCAAGAGGAGGGGGCGGCATCATGTCCTGACCGAGCAACAGGATGCGGCTCTGTGGGAAGCATGGTCGGCAACGATCAAGGAACAGGGCATACCCCTTCACGATGATACTGCAATGCTCGCTGTGGCGGCGGATCTGGCGGAAGCCATGAGTCTGCCCCTCTCGGTCATCTGGCGCGCCATTCGTGGATGGATTAGGGAAGGACTTACCTGACCGTGCAAGGCAAACACCGATCAGGCAGCCCATTGCTGCCGGACAATCAGTTTGGCGAGGCCGCGCAGCGAACCAGTAACCCGCAATCACCGACAGGTCGGTAATCCTCATTATGTCAGTTGAACATGAACTTCCTGTTGCTGTCTGCCGCAGTGACGACGCGGGCAACTGCCGCAACGACAGGGCGTAGCGCCCGATCCAATTATTTGATGGGCTCATGACGATGGGCGTGGTAGGTTGATTCTGCAAGTGACCTTCCGGCGGGTTTGAACACCGGAGACCGGCGCAGCAAGCGGTCGTGCTTGACAAGCATATCTCTGCTGCAAGGCCGTACCCAATCGGCCATTCCCAGACGCGCTCCGGCTCCCTCGCGCGTGTCGGCCCTGCCAACAGGGTGGAGCCTGCTCCTGTCGCAGCCGCCATAGGCCGCATCTTCCCAGGACCCTGCTGCAAAAGCGGGTTTTTCGTCGCGCGTCTCATCGGCGCTGCGGCAACCGTCATCTTCGGCCGTCTCCGGCTCTCGCCGGACTGCGGCAGCAATCTTCCACCTTGCTCATCTGCGGCAACGTTCACTCGCCGCTGCGTCGTCTCCACCAGCTTCAAGCTCGCTGCGGCATCCCTCGCCGTCGACCCCGGCCGTGCCGTCCTGCGGCAGCCATCATCGTCCATCCACGTCTCACAGGAGATTCTCCAATGCACCAGAACAGCATCTTTTCGCGCCTCTCGTCATGCTGCGGCAGCACACCGACACCGCGCCCGCCATGAAGCGCGGCTTTTTCCGACCCTTGCGTCTCGATCATCCTCGCGCGGCCTTGTCCCCGCGCCACTTCCGCCTGGCCTTCCCGCAGGAAGGAGGACGGACGCCTCATTCGAGGCAACAGGTGATCGAGCGCATCTGGCCCCTGGGCCCTTCGGGGCATTCCGCTTCGCGCGGGATGGCATGAACACTGACCCAACGCACCCGCTCGGAGACAGAAAGACCGCAAATGCCCCGCCGCACGCGCGCCGGGGTGCGAGGACCCTTTTGCCCGGAGAATGGACCATGGACGATCTGACCTACGAGTTGAAGCAGCTCTGCCGCCGCAACAGGGACGGCAGCTTTCAGACGCAACACCAGCGAATGCAGTCGCTGACGCTGATGGCCAGCCAGTTGAAGGAGATGGGCTTCCACAACATGCGCGCCACCTCGCTGAAGGGAAAGCATGTCGACGCGCTGCTGGAACGCTGGGACGACGAGAACCTGTCTGCCGGCACGATCAGGAACCGCATGTCGCATCTGCGCTACTGGGCTGGGAAGGTCGGCAAGGCCGGCGTGATCCCCGCCGGCAACGCCGCGCTCGGCATTCCGCAGCGCCAGCAGGTTGGTAGCGTGAGCGGCGACAACAGGACGAAGGACCTCGACGGCGGCCATCTTGATCGTGTCACCGACGTGCATGTCCATATGAGCCTTCGCTTGCAGCAGGCGTTCGGCCTGCGCCGGGAGGAGTGTATAAAATTCCAGCCCGCCTATGCCGACCGCGGCAATCATATCGCGCTCAAGGGCTCGTGGACGAAGGGCGGCCGGGAGCGGATGGTTCCAATCACCACCATGGAACAGCGCGCCGTGCTGGATCAGGCCCATGCGCTTGCCGGCTCCGGCTCGTTGATCCCAGCGCACAAGAGTTACATTGAGCAGCGCCATGTCTATGACGGCCAGTGCAAGGCGGCGGGCTTGAGCAACATGCATGGACTGCGCCATGCCTACGCGCAGATGCGATACGAGGCGCTGACCGGCTGGAAATCGCCGGCTGCCGGCGGCCCAGCCGTTCGCGAGCTGACGCCGGAGCAACGCGCGATCGACATCGAGGCGCGGCAGCAGATCAGCCGTGAGTTGGGCCACGAGCGCATCCAGATCACCTCCGTCTATCTCGGACGGTGAAACGATTGGATTGGGCCATGTTGAAAAATGGCAGGGAAAGGTTTGAAAGGATGGCTCAAGGGAATGGGAGCTAAGGGAAACGGCCCTATCTGGAAAAGGCGGCAAAAGGCAAAAGGCAAAAGGAGCCCCCTAATGAGCATTTGAGCTATCGTCGCTTCGTCCTTCGCTTGTCTTGAAGAGGAATGATTCTTGCGCCCTCCCGAAGCTGATCGAGATAATCCGCCCACCATTGCATCATTGAAACACGCTCATCCCAATATTGACCACGCGCATATGCGCGGCGAACGGCGCTTCCTTCCATGTGCGCAAGTTGTCGCTCGATAGCATCGACGGACCATTTGCCGCTTTCGTTTGCAAGCGTGGCAAACGCAGCACGGAAACCATGGCTGGTCATCTGGTCCGGGCCGAAGCCCAGCCGACGCAGGGCAATTGTCGTGGTGTTCTCCGAAATCGGAATCTTGGACGAAGTTGTGGACGGGAAAATGAGTGAGGATTCGCCCCGATCTGTCAGCGGGTGCAATTCCTTGAGAATCGCGATCGCCTGATCAGGCAGGGGTGTAGCGTGCACCCGCCGCATCTTCATGCGCCCTGACGGAACTGTCCACGTCCGCTTCTCAAAATCGATCTCATCCCACCGTGCGGCACGGACTTCGTCGGGCCGAAGGGCAAGAAGCGCCATCAGCTTCAGCGCGGCGATCGTGGTCGGCTGGCCGCCTTCCCAGGAATAGATAGCGCGCATCAGCGTGCCAAGCGGTTCCGGCCTCACGATTGCGGCGCGATGTTGAACATTAGGGGCTGTCAGCGCTCCCCTGAGATCAGCCGTCGCATCCCGTTCCGCCCAGCCGTTGGCGACGGCAAACCGCAGGACGCGGCCAATTGTCGAGCGCATGCGTCGGGCGGTCTCATGGTTGCCCTTAGCTTCGACGGGGCGAAGCACCGCTAGAACATCCTTCGGTGCAATCTCATGCACCGGCTTGTCCGCCAAGCCCTTTGCCAGGTCGATCAGCAGCCAGCGAGCTTTGCTCATCGTGATGGCCGCTCGCCCTTCCTTCTCTGCCTTGGTGAGATATTTTTCTGCGACAGTGACGAAGGTGTTCTCCGCGGCCTCTTTGGCAGCCTTACAGCGACCTTGCGCTCTTTCTTTTCCTCGCCCGGATCGATGCCGGCCTCAAGCAACCCTTTCGCCCTGCGGCGTGCTTCCCGCGCGTCGGCAAGCAGCGTTGCCGGATATGAACCGAGAGCGAGCTGCTTCTGGCGACCTCCGAAACGATAAGCCAGCCGCCACAACCGGCTACCGTTCGGATTTACGAGCAGGAACAGGCCGCCGCCGTCCGTCAGCTTGAATTGCTTGTCTCGCGGCTTGATGGATCGGATCGCCGTATCGCTGGTGCCTGTTGGTACCGTTATGCCGATGCCAACGATCATACCAACAAATTTTGCAGATGCCAACGGATGCCAGAAAACGTCCTTGGACGTATGCTGGTGAAACTCCTTGAGAATTTCGGGGTTTCTCAGACGTCCTTGGACGTTGAAAAACTAGGAAATGGTGCCCAGAAGAGGACTCGAACCTCCACGCCTCGCGGCACAGGTACCTGAAACCTGCGCGTCTACCAATTCCGCCATCTGGGCGACGGAGACGCATGTAGAAGGAGCGCCCTCCGGTGTCAACAGGCTTTTTGAAGTTTTCGCAACAGCTTGGCGAAAACCGCATGTTGCGCGAAGCGGGCAGCGGCCTTGCGGTTGAAGATACGCGGAAAGCCGTTCAGCGGCTCACAGCCCATTCGCGGATGCGCTGGAGTCCGGCCTTCAGAAGGCGCGCGGCGGCGGCTTCGTCGGCCGCCTCCACATAGCAGCGCATTTCCGGGGCATTGCCGGAGGGACGGAAGTGGATGACGCTGGCATCCTCCAGCGTCACGCGCAGGCCGTCGACGTCGCTGGTCTTCGCCGGCACGCCGATCGGCGCGAGGAAGGCGGAGAGCGCACCGGCACCCGAGCGCAGCTCGGCCATCAGCGCTGCGCTCGTCTCGACCGGGACGTTTTCCAGCCGGTCGCTTGCCGCTGCTGGCAGGGCGAAGCCCTCAGCGACCTGCGACAACGGCCGCTCCCCGGCCGCCAGCAGCGCGAGCACGGCAAGCACCGGCATCAGGCTGTCGCGCGTCGGCAGCGGCGCAAGCACATGGCCGTTCACGGTGAAGGGCGTCGCCGTCAGCGTGCCGCCGTTCGCCTCGAACCCCGCGACGGCGGTCTCGCCCGCGGCGACCGCCTCGTTCATCGCGGCGATCACATAGGGCGAGCCGACCTTCGTGCGCAGCACTTTGCCGGCGACGGCCGCCTCGATGCCGGAATTCGACGTGACGGGCGTCGCGATGACCCGCGCGCCGAGGAAACGGCTGGCGACGAGCCCGACGAGGTCGCCGCGGATCGGCGTGCCGGTCTCGTCCGCGACGAGCGGGCGATCGCCGTCGCCGTCGGCGGAGATGATCGCGTGCAGCCCGTGCTGCGCCGCCCAGCCCTGAAGAAGCGTCACGGTCTCGGCGGAGACCGCCTCCGTATCGACCGGAATGAACGTCTCCGAACGGCCGAGCGCGACGACATCCGCGCCGTAATGGGCAAGCACCGAGACGAAGAGGTCGCGCGCCACCGTCGAGTGCTGGTAGACGCCGATCCGAAGGCCGGCCAGGCCGCCTTCCGGCAGGAGCGCGCGGTTGCGCGCGCCGTAGAGCGCCATCGCGGCCTCGTGCAGGTTTTCGGCATCCTCCCGGGCCGCGTCGAAGGCGACGCCCTCGGCGCGGATGGCCTGCGCCGCGGCGGTGATCGCCGCTTCGTCCGCCTTGTCGATCTCGCCGTCCGGCCGATAGAACTTGATGCCGTTGCGGTCGGCGGGAATGTGCGAGCCCGTCACCATAAGGCCGGCGGCCTTGCGCTCAAGGCCGAGAAGGGCGAGCGCCGGCGTCGGCAGCACGCCGCAATCGCGCGGGGCAAGGCCGGCCTTGCGCAGCGCGGCGATCGCGATGGCCGAGATTGCGGGGCTGGACGCGCGCAAATCGCGGCCGACCAGGACCTCGTCGCCCGGCCGGGCGATACCCGCCGCAAGAAGATGGCGGGCAAAGGCGGTGGCATAGAGCGCGCTCGCCGGCCCCTCGAGATCCACCGAAAGACCCCTGAGGCCACTTGTTCCGAATTTCAGGCTCATGCTTCCACCTCATGCCTCTTGCGGATCGAAAATCCGGCGATACATCCCGTGCCTGCACGGTCGCGACCATGAATAAAACAAAATGCGTGAACGTAATGCAAAGCAGGGACGTGACAGGGAGATATCCCGCCAGAAACCAGTGAGGATCACATGTCGAAGATTCGAAATCTCGTTTTCGGTTGCGCGATGGGCATCGCCTCCGCAATAGCGCCCATGGGGGCGGCCCAGGCGGTCCCTCTTGCCGTGCCGGACATGAAGGCGCAGACGAAGAGCGACGTCACGCGCGCGCAGGTGGAGTTCTGCGTCGGCTATCGCTGCGGCTGGGAGCGGCCACGCTACTACCATCGCCGTCACTATCATCCGCGCCGCTACTACCGGCCGCGCTACGAACGGCCCCGCTACTATGGCGGCCGGCGTGCGCATGTGAACTGGTGCCTCAACCGCTACCGCACCTACGACCCCTACACCAACCGCTACCATGCAGGCGGCGGCATCTACCGGGTCTGCTATTCGCCCTACCGGTAAGCCGGGGGTAAGCAAAGACGAGAGAACGGACGGCGGGCTTCGGCCCGCCGTTCCCGTTTCAGCCGTGGGTGCTGTCCGCCCGGTCGGTGTGGCCGAGATCGCGGCCGGGCTCGATGATGTCGCGCACGCGCTGCTTCAGCTCCTTCGGCCCCGGAAAGCCGCCGTCGCGCTTGCGCTCCCAGATGAGCGCCTCGCCGACACGGATCTCGAAGTTGCCGCCGGTGCCGGGGACGAGCGCCACCTCCCCGAGCGAATCGGAGAAGGTCGACAACAGCTCCTGCGCCATCCAGCCGGCCCTGAGCAGCCAGTTGCACTGGGTACAGTAGAGTATGGAAACGCGCGGCTTTTCCCCGGACATGGCAACCTCCTTCGTGGACGCGGGTAGCATATAGCAGGCCCCGCGGCTTGGCACGCGGTTGATCGCGACCGGCTCACGGAAATGTCAACTCAATTCATCATGTTTTGTCGGCGGGCGTCTTGCCGCCATCCCTTTCCTGTCGGAGAGGTGAGCCACTGCCACATTTTCCGACAGGAGACCCCATGACAGAACTGACCACCAATCGTCCCCGCCTCATCGTTCCCTCGCTCGGCAGCCTCTATGCAGCGCTGCATGAGAGCGCGGAAACGATCCTGCGCGTTGCCGCCGGCCTGCTGCTCGTCACCCACGGCTACGGCAAGATCCTGAACCCCTTCGGCGCGAGCGGCATGGTCGAGAGCCTCGGCTTCTATCCGGGCGCCTTCTGGTCGCCGCTGCTTGCCGCCACCGAATTCTTCGGCGGCATCCTGATCGCGATCGGCCTCTTCACACGCCCCGCCGCCTTCGCGGCGATGATCGTGCTTGCCGTCACCGTCTATTTCCACGGCATCGTGCAGGGCGAAGGTCTGACGGGCGCGGAAAAGTCCATCCTGTGGACGCTGATCATGTTCTTCTTCGTCATCCGCGGCGCAAACAGCCACTCCGTCGACGCGAAGCTCGGCCGTCAGTTCTGACCGAGCTCTTCGGCCGGCTGCGGCCGCCGGCGCAGCCGTCCCCTGACGAGCGCGACCAGCGTCTCGCCGTCATAGGGCTTGCGGGCGACGGGAATGATCTCGAAGCCTTCGACGCCGCCGACATGGATGTCTGCGACCGTCGTCAAAAGCAGCGGCACGCCTGCTTCGACCAGCCGCTCGATGCGCGCGATGATGCGCGTGGCATCGAGCGGAACGTCGAGCAGGCAGAGGTCGACATCCGCCAGCGCCGCCTCATCCCATTGGTCGAGCTGCTCCGGCCGGAGCAGCGTGATGCGGCAGTCGAGCGCCGCCTTGATCAGGTATTCCGCATCGAGCGCGATCAGGAATTCGCGTTCGGCGATCAAGATGTGCGGAATAGAAGGTTCCATGGCGCCGCACTCCTCATTCCATGTAAAACCGCCGGAATCGGGGCGGTTCGGGAGGCGGACTGTGGGCCAGGGCATGCGGCGTGTCATTTAAAAAAGACATAGCTTCAGCCCGCTGGAACAACCATCGGGGCACAACGTTTCTGAAGCCAGCCGCATGGCGGCGGGGGCCTCAAGCAAAAGGGAACGAGGTGCGATGGCGAGCGGCACGGCGGCCAACCAGCAGTCCAAATGGCGTACACCCTGCCAGCAGTGTCCGTTGCGAAGCCTCCGTTCCTTCCGGGATTTTTCGGCGAAGGAGCTGGATTTCGTCTCGCAGTTCAAGAGCGGCGAATTGTCGATCGAACGCGGCGCGACGATCCTCGTCGAAGGCATGCACAGCGCCCACCTCTTCACGGTGCTCTCCGGCTGGGCGTTCCGCTACAAGCTCTTGCCCGACGGGCGCCGGCAGATCATGAACTATGTGCTGCCCGGCGACCTCATCGGCCTCCAGGGCAGCCTGATGGGCGAGATGGACCATTCCGTCGAGGCGCTCACGCCCATCACGCTCTGCGTCTTCGAACGCTCCAAGCTCGAGCGGCTGTTCGAGCGCCATGCGTCGCTGGCCTACGACCTCACCTGGATCGCCGCGCACGAGGAACGCATCCTCGACGAGCACCTGCTCAGCGTCGGGCGCCGCACCGCGCTGGAGCGCACCGCCTATCTGCTCTCCTTCATCCACCAGCGGGCGCATGCGGCAGGCATCTACGGCGGGCGGCGCGTCATCCCCATCACCCAGCAGCACGTGGCCGACACGCTCGGCCTCTCGCTCGTCCACACGAACAAGACGCTGCGCAAGCTCGCGGACCGCAAGCTGATGCGCTGGCAGGACCGCGGCTGCGAAATCCTCGATGCCGAGGGGCTTCAGACGCTCGCCGGCTGGGAGGGACTGGCGCGTGAAGCGCGGCCCTTCATCTAGCCCTGGACGACATCCCAATGCAGCGGGAACATCGGGTCGAACACCGTCACCGGTCCTGCGCCCGTCTCGATCTTTGCCGGGAAGGTGACGGGCTCTGCCCGCCTGACGAGGCGGATGGTCTCCTCGTTCGCCGGCAGGCCGTACCAGGCCGGGCCGTTCAGCGAGGCGAAGGCTTCCAGCCTGTCGAGCGCGCCCTCCTCCTCGAAGACATGGGCAAGGCAGCTCATCGTGTTGATCGAGGTATAGATGCCGGCGCAGCCGCAGGCGCACTCCTTGAGCGGATCGACATGCGGCGCCGAATCCGTGCCGAGGAAGAAGCGCGCGTCGCCGGAGGTGGCGGCGGCGCGCAGCGCCAGCCGGTGCTCCTCCCGCTTGGCGACGGGCAGGCAGTAATAATGCGGCTTGATTCCGCCGACGAGGATGGCGTTGCGGTTGATGATCAGGTGGTGCGTGGTGATGGAACCGGCGAGGTTGGCTTTCGACGCCTTGATGTAGTCGACCCCGTCCTTCGTCGTCACGTGCTCCATCGTGACGCGCAGCTCCGGCAGGCGCTTGCGCAAGGGGTCCAGCACCGTCTCGATGAACACGGCCTCGCGGTCGAAGATGTCGACCTCGGGCGTCGTGACCTCGCCGTGCACGCAGAGCGTCAGGCCGATCTGCGCCATGCGCTCCAGCACGGGCATCGCCTTCTCGATGTCGCGCACCCCGCCATGGGAATTGGTGGTGGCGCCGGCCGGATAGAGTTTTACCGCACGGATCAGCCCGCTTTCGTAGCCGGCTTCCACATCGTCTGGGTCCGTATGCTCGGTGAGGTAGAGCGTCATCAGCGGCTCGAACCGGTCGCCCTTCGGGAGGGCCGCAAGGATGCGGGCGCGGTAGGCGGCGGCGTCCGCGGTGGTGACGACCGGCGGCACGAGGTTCGGCATGATGATCGCGCGGGCGAAGTGGCGGCTGGTGTCACCGATCACGCCTTCGAGCATGGCGCCGTCGCGCAGGTGCAGGTGCCAGTCGTCCGGCCGGCGGATGGTGAATTCGGTGGTCATCGGCATTTCTCCCCGTCTTTGCGGCTGCGATAGCATCCGCGGGGCCGGACGACAATCGCCTCAGAAGATGTCGATGGTGAGGTCGGCGGGGCGCGAGTTCTCCAGGATGCGCTTTCCATTCGGCAGGTCGTTGCCGTAGAGCTTCCAGTGGATCTGGTCCTCCGGCAGCGCGTAATGCAGCCAGCGCCGGCGCAGCCGCTCTTCCAGCACGCGATAGGGCGGGCCGACGAAGATGGTGAAGTCGAACCTGCCGTCGAGCCGGTCCCAGGGCGCCTCCTTGAACAGCAGGTAGTTGCCCTCGGCGAGGATGAAGCGGGTTTCCTTGGCGATTGCGCGGGCGGCGTTGATGGCGACCTCGCGCGAGCGGTCGAAGACCGGAACGAGCACCTCGCCGTCCGCCCGCCGCAGGGCCTCGACGACATCGACGAAGCCGCGGCCGTCGAAGGATTCCGGCACGCCCTTGCGCGGCAGAAGCCCGCGTTGGGCAAGGATGCCGTTGTCCATGTGGAACCCGTCCATCGGCAGGATTTCGGCCGTCTCGCCGCGGGCGAGGAGCTTTTCCCTCAGCGCCTCGACCAGCGTCGACTTGCCGGCACCGGGCGGACCGGCGATGCCGATCATGAAGCGGCGCGCGTCTGCCGCGCGCCGCAGGAGGTCGTCCACGATCGTATCGATCGTCGTCATGCCGCGATGGCCTCCGCCGGCACCTTGGCCCCCGTCATGAAGGCAACGGCGTCGGACATCGTATAGTCTTTCGGATTGATGACCGTCAGCCGCCGGCCGAGGCGATGGATGTGGATGCGGTCCGCCACCTCGAAGACATGCGGCATGTTGTGCGAGATGAGCACGATCGGAATGCCGCGCCGGCGTACGTCGAGGATGAGTTCCAGCACGCGCCGGCTCTCCTTGACGCCGAGGGCCGCCGTCGGCTCGTCGAGGATGATGACCTTCGAGCCGAAGGCCGCCGCGCGCGCCACCGCGACGCCCTGGCGCTGGCCGCCCGAAAGCGTCTCCACCGCCTGGTTGATGTTCTGGATCGTCATCAGGCCGAGTTCGGAGAGCTTGTCGCGGGCGAACTTTTCCATCGCCGTGCGGTCGAGCTTGCGGAACCACCGGCCCATGACGCCGGGCTTGCGCAGTTCACGGCCGAGGAACATGTTGTCCGCGATCGAGAGCGCCGGCGAGAGCGCGAGGTTCTGGTAGACCGTCTCGATGCCGGCCTTGCGCGCCTCGATGGGCGAGCGGAAGTGGACGGGCTGGCCCTCCAGGCGGATTTCCCCCTCGTCCGGCGTGATGGCGCCGGAGATCGCCTTGATCATCGAGGATTTCCCTGCGCCGTTGTCGCCGATCACGGCGAGGATCTCGCCGGGATAGAGGTCGAAATCCGCATGGTCGAGGGCGGTGACGCGGCCGTAGCGCTTGACGAGGCCACGGGCGGTGAGAATGGGTTCGAGAGCCATCAGCCTGCTACCTTTCTGATCCACTGGTCGATTGCGACTGCCGCGATGATGAGGACGCCGATCAGGAGATAGGTCCATTGCGGGTCCGTGCCGATGAGGCGAAGGCCGAGCGAGAAGACGCCGACGATGAGCGCGCCGAAGATCATGCCGAGGATCGAGCCGCGCCCGCCGAAGAGCGACAGGCCGCCGATCACCACGGCGGTGATCGATTCGATGTTGGCGAACTGGCCGGCGGTCGGCGAGACGGAGCCGATGCGGCCGATCAGCGCCCAGCCGGCGAGCGCGCAGATGAGGCCGGAGAGCGTATAGACCGAGACCAGCATGCGCTTGACGTTGACGCCGGCAAGCTCCGCCGCGTCCGGATCGTCGCCGACCGCGTAGACATGCCGGCCCCAGGCGGTGTGGTTGAGCACATACCAGAGGAGCGCGACGAGCAGCACCATGGCGATGACGCCGTAGGTGAAGACCGCCCCGCCGAAACGGATGTTGTTGCCGAAGAACTGCAGGAGCGGCGCCTGGGTGGAAATGTCCTGCGAGCGGATCGTCTCGTTGGCCGAATAGAGGAAGTTCGAGGCGAGGATGATCTGCCACATGCCGAGCGTGACGATGAAGGGCGGCAGCTTCATGCGGGCGACGAGCTGGCCGTTGATGTAGCCGCAGAGCGCGCCGCAGGCGAGCCCGCAGACGACCGCAACCGACGGCGGCAGGCCGTAGCGGAAGGTGAACTGGCCCATGACGACGGACGAGAGCACCATGATGGCGCCGACCGAAAGGTCGATGCCGGCTGTCAGGATGACCAGCGTCTGCGCCGCACCGACGATGCCGACGATCGCCACCTGCTGAAGGATCAGCGTCATCGTGAAGGCGGAGAAGAACTTGCCGCCGAGGATGGCGCCGAATATCGCCACCGAAAGCACGAGCACGATGAGCGGCACGGCAGAGGGATTGCCGTGAAGGAAATGCTGGAATTTCTGGATGGGCGTCTTGTCGTGCGTGTCGAAGGAGGCGACCTGGGTCACGCTCTCGCTGAGCACCTTCTCGAATTCCTGCGATGGCTGCGAGGCCGTCGTTGTCTCACTCATGATCCTGTCCTCCCTTCCGTTCGCCGACCGTCGCGGCTTTTCCGGATGAAATGGTACGTGGGACGCATCGGCGCGTTGCCTGAAAACCCTCTCTGCCTGCCGGCATCCCGCCCGCAAGGATAGAAAGCAGGACGCTTGCTCCCGGCCCCGATTCCTCCGGGAGCGAACCGCGTGTGAGCCCCTCCCTTCCTGGCGAAGGGTTGGTGGACCTGCCAACGGCAAGCTCTCCACCTTCAGAAGGTGCCCACGTCTCTTTGCGATTGTCAAAGCAGGGATGCGTCTTGCGCCACCCGATCCGTCCACAGCGGAAGGCCGGCCCGGTCATGCCGGGCCGGCTCTAGGCCATCAGCCCCAGCACTTTTCCTTGCCGGTCTTGGTGTCGATGGATTCGACTCCGGCTGCCGGCTTGTCCGTGACGAGCGCAACGCCCGTATCGAAGAAGTCCTTGCCTTCGGTCGCCTTCGGCTTCTCGCCTGTGTCGGCGAACTTCTTGATCGCCTCGATGCCGAGGGAGGCCATCATCAGCGGGTACTGCTGCGAGGTCGCGCCGATGACGCCGTCGATGACGTTCTGCACGCCCGGGCAACCGCCGTCGACCGAAACGATCAGCACGTCGTTCTCCTTGCCGACGGCCTTCAGCGCCTCATAGGCGCCGGCAGCGGCCGGTTCGTTGATGGTGTGCACGACGTTGATGGACGGATCCTTCTGCAGGAGGTTTTCCATGGCGGTGCGCCCGCCCTCCTCGTTGCCGTTGGTCACGTCGTGGCCGACGATGCGCGGGTCGTCCTCGTCGCCGATCTTGTTGATGTCCTTCACGTCGATGCCGAAGCCCTTCATGAAGCCCTGGTTGCGCAGCACGTCGACCGAGGGCTGGGACGGCGTGAGGTTCAGGAAGGCGACCCGGGCATCCTTGGCGGCATCGCCGAGGGTCGCGGCCGCCCACTTGCCGATCAGTTCGCCGGCCAGCAGGTTGTCGGTGGCAAAGGTCATGTCGGCGGAATCGAGCGGCTCCAGCGGCGTGTCGAGGGCGATCACGAGCAGGCCGGCGTCGCGCGCCTTCTGCACCGAAGGAACGATGCCCTTCGTGTCGGATGCCGTGAGCAGGATGCCCTTCGCGCCATCGGCGATGCAGGTCTCGATCGCGGCGACCTGGCTTTCCGAATCGCCGTCGATCTTGCCGGCATAGGCCTTCAGCGTGACGCCGAGTTCCTTCGCCTTGGCTTCGGCGCCTTCCTTCATCTTGACGAAGAAGGGATTGGTGTCGGTCTTGGTGATCAGGCAGGCGGTGGTGTCGGCGGCAGCGGCCGGCGAGGAAAAGGCCACGCCAAGCGCAAGCGCGCCGAGAGCGGCGGAAACGATCGTCTTCTTCATGTAATCCTCCCAAGGACGAAACGGGATGCGCCCCTCTCCTGGGGCCATCCGGTCGCAGGTGGCCGTACGGCTCCTCCGCCGGCCGACCTTGCTTCCGATCTTGAGAAGAGCACCAAAAGAAATGCCTGTCAATAAATAAATCGAATTGAATTATTAATCGGATGTGGCATGCTCTGACGAAAATCGGCTCGGGGTCCTGCCCCACGCGTTTCCGGTGGAAGAGCGGAACGCCAGCCGATAAGAGGACCGGAAAGGGCGCCTTGCGCCTCAACCGGCACGGGAGGAGACGATGACCAAGAATGCCGCGACGGCACCCGCCGCGACGGCCGAAATCCTCGATTCGAGCGGGGGCGCCAACCAGGTGCGCGTGCGGGCCTATAACGAGCGCCTGGTCATGTCGCTGGTGCGCCGGCACGGCAGCCTCTCCAAGGCGGAGATCGCGCGGCGCAGCGGCCTTTCCGCCCAGACGGTCACCGTGATCATGCGGGCGCTGGAGGCCGAGGGCCTGCTGGTGCGCGGCGAGCCGATGCGCGGCAGGGTCGGCCAGCCCTCCGTGCCCATGCGGCTCAATCCGGACGCCGTCTATTCCTTCGGCCTCAAGATCGGCCGCCGCAGCGCGGACCTCGTGATGATGGATTTCGTCGGCGGCATCCGCCGGCAGGTGCGCCGCACCTTCGCCTATCCCATGCCCGGCCCGCTGCTTTCCTTCGTCGAGGAGGGGCTGGCGGAGCTGGAGGCGGCGATCACGCCGCAGGAGCGCGCCCGCATCGCCGGCTTCGGCGTCGCCACGCCCTTCGAGCTGTGGAGCTGGGCGAGCGAGGTGGGCGCGCCGCAGGCCGACATGGACCAGTGGCGCGGCGTCGATCTCGCGGCGGAGGTCGCCCGGCGCGTGCCCTACCCTGTCGTCTTGCAGAACGACGCGACGAGCGCCTGCGCCGCCGAGCTCGTCTTCGGGCTCGGGCCGCAGTACCCGGACTTCCTCTATCTCTTCATCGGCTCGTTCATCGGCGGCGGCGTGGTGCTCAATTCCGCGCTGTTCACCGGCCGCACCGGCACGGCCGGCGCCATCGGCCCGCTTCCCGTGCAGGGCCGCGACGGCGAGACCGTCCAGCTCCTCAAGATCGCCTCGATCTATCGCCTCGAAAACCTGCTGCGCGAGCACGGCATCGATCCCGAGCCGCTCTGGTATTCGCCGGAAGACTGGATCGATTTCGGCAGCCCGCTCCAGATCTGGATCGAGGACACGGCCGCGGCTTTGGCCCAGGCGGTGGTCGCGTCGGCCTCCGTCATCGACTTTTCCGCCATCATCATCGACGGCGGCTTTCCCGCCTGGGTGCGCGAGCGGGTCGTGACGGCGACGCGCGCCGCCGTCGCCCGGCTCGACCTGCAGGGCGTGACGATGCCGGACATCGTGGAGGGGGCGGTCGGCAGCCGTGCCCGCTCGATCGGCGGGGCCAGCCTGCCGCTCTTCTCCCGCTATCTTCCGGACCAGAGCGTCCTCTTCAAGGAGCTTGCCTGAATGCTGAAAGGAATCGACCCCATCCTGAGCCCGGAGCTCATCGCGACGCTGCGCGGCATGGGCCACGGCGACGAGATCGCCATCGTCGACGGCAACTATCCGGGCGTCGAGCACGCCCGCCGGCTGATCCGCCTCGACGGCGTGGCGCTGATACCGGTGCTGAACGCCGTGCTCTCGGTCCTGCCGATCGACGATTTCGTCGAGGAGGCGATCTTCCGCTCCACCTATCGCCAGGACCGCGACAGGCTGGAGCCGGTGCACCGCGAGATCATCGACTGCTGCGCCCGCCACGAGCCGGCCCGCGCGGTCGTGCCGCTCGTCGGCGCCGATTTCTACGATCGCGTGCGCGCCGCCCATGTGTTGGTGCAGACGGGCGAGCCGCGTCTCTATGCGAACATCATCCTGCGCAAGGGCGTGATCCATCCTTAAGGAGCCCGGCGGAGGCGCTGTGCGCTTTTGCCGGAGCCTCTTCATCCGATCGCGGCGGCGAAGCGTCTTGCCGCATCGTGCAGCACATGCGGCGCAAAGCCGGAAAACCCGATTACGAGGCCCTGTCGCGGCGGTTGGGTGACGGCCATGGCCGACAGCGCCCGCACACCGAGACCCGCCTTCCGGGCGATCCCGACCGCTTCCGTATCGGCAAGCCGGGACGGCAGGCCGGCGACGAGGTGGAGGCCCTGGTCCGGCACCTCGACCGCAAGACCCTTCGCCGCCGAAAGCCCGGCCACCAGCGCATCGCGCGCCGCCTGCGCCTGCCGCCGGGCGCGGCGCAGGTGCGCGGCGAAATGGCCTTCGCGGATGAGGTCGGTCAGCGCGGCCTCCGCCAGCGTCGGCGGGCTGCGGTCGGAGCGGCTGCGCAGCGCCACCACGGTTTCCAGCAGGGGATCCGGGATCACCGCATAGCCGAGGCGCAGGCCCGGGAAGAGGACCTTCGAGAAGGTGCCGAGGTAAATCACCCGGCCGCTGTCGTCCATGCCCTGCATGGCGGCGAGCGGCGGGCCGGCGAAGCGGAACTCGCTGTCGTAGTCGTCCTCGATGATCCAGCCGCCCGTCTCCCGCGCCCAGTCGATGAGGGCAAGGCGCCGGCGCATGCTCATGGTGACGCCGAGCGGGAACTGGTGCGAAGGCGTCACATAGACCGCGCGGGCGCCCGGTACGGCCTGCGCTATGTCCGCGCCTTCCGCATCCACCGCGAGGCCGGACAGGGCAAGTCCGTTGCCGGCGAAAGCGGCACGGGCGCTCGGATAGCAGGGATCCTCGATCATCACCCGGTCGCCGGGCAGGAGCGCGCTGCGCACGACGAGGTCGATGCCCTGCTGCGTGCCGGTGGTGACGACGATCGAGCGCGCCTCGCAGCGCACGCCCCGCGCCTGCCGCAGATAGGCGGCGACCGCCCGGCGCAACGCATCGCCACCGCGCGGATCGCCATAGTAGAAGTGCTCCGGGCCGGGGCGGGCGAGGTGACGCGCCAGCAGCGTGCGGAAAAGCCCCAGCGTGCGCGCATCGGCCATGGCGACGCCGAGCGTGCCCGGCAGCGGCATTTTCGGCGCGGCCTCTTCCGGCTCCGCGGGCACGGCCGGCTTCACGTTCGGCACCCGGTCGGCGACGAAGGTGCCGGCCCCGGTGCGTGCGACCGCATAGCCCTCGGCGATCAGCGTCTCGAAGGCGGCGACCACGCTGCCGCGCGAGGTCTTCAGCCGCCGGGCGAGATCGCGCGAGGGCGGCAGCTTGCTGCCGGGCGGAAGGACGCCCGCCTCGATCAGCCGGCGCAGTTCGCGGTAGAGCGCCGGCGTACGCCTGCCGGCCGCGGGCAGGACGGGCATGAGGGATGACCAATCCGGCGGATTGGTCCGGATTTTTTGATGATGATTGGTGCTTTTCCGGTCCAATGGCATGGCGCACCATGGCGGCACAATCCCTGAAAGGCAAGCCGCATGACCACAGAGACCGTTTCCTCCTATCCCGTCACCCCGCGCAACCGCGTCAGGCGCCTGCACGAGCGCGGCAGCTATGACCGCGCGGCCGTCCATCACGTCCTCGACGCGGCCATGCTCTGTCACGTCGCCTATGTCATCGACGGCCAGCCCTACGCGACGCCGACGCTGTTCTGGCGCAGGGACGACACGCTCTACTGGCACGGCTCCTCGGCCAGCCGCATGCTGCGGCACCTGAAAGCCGGCACGCCCGCCTGCCTCACGGTCGCCCATCTCGACGGGCTGGTGCTCGCCCGCTCCGGCTTCAACCACTCGGCCAACTACCGCTCCGCCATGTGCTTCGGCACGGCGCGGCTGGTCGAGGATCCGGCGGAGAAGGCGGAGGCGATGCGCGATGTCGTCGACCGCTTCTATCCCGGCCGCAGCGCGCTCCTGCGCCGCCTCACGGCGCAGGAGGCGAAGGCGACGACCATCATCGCCATGCCGATCGAGGAGGCGTCCGCCAAGGTGCGCGCCAAGGGCGTCGGCGACGACGAGGCGGATTTCGCCCTGCCCATATGGGCCGGCGTCATTCCCGTCGCCACCGTGCTCGGCGCGGCGCAGACCTGTCCGCGGCTGGCGGAAGGCGTGGAGAAGCCGGAGGCGCTGGCGATCTTCCCCGCCGGCGGCCGCCTGGATGCGGCGCTACAGGCGGGGCAGCGCCTCTACGAAGGCGGCTGAGCCGCCCTTCCCGCAACATTGCCGTCCCGGCTTCGCACCCGCCGCAGCTATACCGGCTCCCAGCCGTCCTTCTCGCTGGCGCGGTAGATGGCGTCGATGAGCTTCTGGTTGTTCACCGAGCTCTCCAGCGTCACGACCTCTTCGTTCTCGCCGCGCGCCGCGCGGCTGAAGGCCTCGACCTCCCGCCGGTACTGGCGGGCGTCCTGGAAGCGGAAGTGCTGGCTCTCGCTGTGGCTCTGGTTGGTGAGCTCGATCTCCTCCGCGCCGTAGCGGTCGGCGTTGAAAGGCGACTTCACCTCTATGAAGCCCTTGTCGCCATGGAAGACCATGACCTGGCGATGGGCGAGCTGGGTGGAGATGTAGAAGGTGAGTTCGAAATCGCCGAAATCCGCGCGCACGCTCGAATAGATGTCGGTGCCGAAATCCGGGTCGCGGTCCGTGCTCGCCTGCACGCGGAGCGGTTCCTTGCCGGTGGCGAAACGCGTGGTGATCGTCGGGTAGACGCCGATATCCGGCAGGCCGCCGCCGCCGAGCGCGGGCACGTTGCGCATGTTGCCAGGGTCGCGGTTGAAATAGGTGAAGGCGCCCTGCACGTGGCGCAGCCGGCCGATCGCGCCCTCGGCGATGAGCGAGCGCACCTTCCGCCAGACCGGGCTATAGGTGACCATGTAGGCTTCCGAGATCAGCACCCCGTTGCGGTCGCGCGCGGCGATCAGCGATGCGATCTCGCCGGCATCAAGCGCGATCGGCTTTTCGCAGAGCACGTGCTTGCCCGCATCCGCCGCCTTGATCGACCACTCCACGTGCTGCGAGGTCGGCAGGGGAATGTAGACGGCGTCGATCGTGTCGGAAGCGAGCATTTCCTCGTAGGAGCCGAAGGCATGCGGCACGGAGAAGCGGTTCGCCATGGCGCGGGCCCTGACAAGATCGCGGCTGGCGATGGCGGTGACGACGCAGTTCTCCGCGTCCTGGATGGCCGGCACGACGAGCTCGCGGCCGATCTTGGCCGTCGACAGGATTCCGAAACGCAGCATGGTGATCCCTCCCTGTTTGCACCGGGAGACTATTCGCGAGGTACGTTCCTCGCAAGCGCGGCGGCACGCAAAAAATCCGGGCGCCGGCGTGCAAAGCCCCTCCCCGCACCCTATGTTGACCAAAGCCCTTTTCAGCACGAACCCTTTGGAGGACCCTCATGCAGTTCCGCTCCCTCGGCAAGACCGGCCTTTCGATCGCACCCCTCGTCTTCGGCGGCAACGTCTTCGGCTGGACGGCCGACGAGAAGACCTCGTTCGACCTGCTGGACGCCTTCACCGGCGCCGGCTTCAACGCCATCGACACGGCGGACGTCTATTCCCGCTGGGTGCCGGGCAACCAGGGCGGCGAATCCGAGACGATCATCGGCAAGTGGCTGAAGCGCTCGGGCATTGCCCGCGACAAGGTGGTGATCGTCACCAAGGTCGGCTCCGACATGGGCCAGGGCCGGCGGGACCTCCGGAAATCGTGGATCGTCGAGGCGGTCGAGAACTCGTTGAAGCGGCTCCAGACCGACCATATCGACCTCTACCTGTCGCACTGGTCGGACCCGGAAACGCCCTATGAGGAAACGCTGGAAGCCCATGCGCACCTGGTGAAGGCCGGCAAGGTGCGCGCCTTCGGCGCCTCGAACCTCGACGCGGACCAGCTGCAGGCCTCCTTCGACGCCGCCGACAAGGCGGGCCTGCCGCGCTACGGCGTGCTCCAGCCGGAATACAACCTCTACGACCGCGCCGGCTTCGAGGGCGCCCTCGCCGACCTCTGCCGGAAGGAGGAGATCGGCGTCATCACCTATTACAGCCTCGCCTCCGGCTTTCTGACCGGAAAATACCGCACGAAGGCCGACACCGAGGGCAAAGCGCGCGGCGAGGGCGTCGCACGCTATCTCGACGAGAAAGGCCGGCGCATCCTCTCGGCCCTCGACCAGGTGGCGGCGGAGACCGGCGCGAAACCGGCGGAGATCGCGCTTGCCTGGCTGATGGCCAAGCCCGCCGTCACCGCGCCGATCGCCAGCGCCACCAGCCTCGGACAGCTCGCGAGCCTGACGAAGGCGGCCTCGCTTTCGCTCTCGGCCGAACAGATCGCCGCGCTCGACGGAGCGGGAGCCTGACGGCAGCCTACCCTGGGCCTTCAGGCCTGGCCGCGGTAGCGGAAGAAATCGACGAAGGCGCGCAGCGCCGGGCGCACCTGCCGGCGCGTGGGATAATAGATCGAAAAGCCGTCGAAGGGCGGGCACCAGTCTTCCAGTACCGGAATGAGCCGGCCGGCGTCGATGTCGTCCGCAACGCGCTGGTCGAAGACATAGGCAAGGCCGGCGCCGTCCATCGCCGCCGCGCGCATCAGCCGCATACCGAGCTCGGCCGCCGCCTTGCGGAAGGAGCGCGCATCCGCGACGATGGCGAGCACGGCGAGTTGGGAGAGCTGGGTGCGGTTCATTGTTCCAACAGATAGAACACGCCGTTGGCTTTTGCAGCAATTTTCAGATGAAGCGCCGCGCCCTAGATTGGTTTCGTCCGGATGACGGCGGATCGGCCGCTACCGGTTTGCGGACCTGCCTCCCGGGTCCATGAAGGAAGGATTTTGCCATGAAGCACAGACAACTCGGCAGCCTCGACGTCTCCGCCCTCGGGCTCGGCTGCATGGGCATGAGCCACGCCTACGGCCCCTCGCAGGACGAGACGGCGGCGATCGAGACGCTGCACCGCGCGGTCGATCTCGGCATCACCCTGTTCGATACGGCGGAGGTCTACGGCCCGTACAAGAACGAGATCCTCGTCGGCAAGGCGCTGAGGCCGGTGCGCGACAAGGTGGTGATCGCCACAAAGTTCGGCTTCCGCATCGACCCGACCAAGCCGTCGGCGGAGATGATCGCCGGCACGGACAGCCGGCCGGAAAACGTCAGGGCCGTCGCCGAGGCTTCGCTGAAACGGCTTGGCGTCGAGGTCATCGACCTCTTCTACCAGCACCGCGTCGACCCCGCCGTGCCGATCGAGGAGACGGTAGGCGCCATGGCGGAGCTTGTGCGCGCGGGCAAGGTGAGGGCGCTCGGCCTGTCGGAAGCCAGCGCCGAGACCATCCGCAAGGCCAACTCCGTGCATCCCATCGCCGCCGTCCAGAGCGAATATTCGCTCTGGACCCGCGATCCGGAGGAGAACGGCGTGCTCGAAACCTGCCGCGCGCTCGGCATCGGCTTCGTGCCCTTCAGCCCGCTCGGCCGCGGGGCGCTCACCGGCGCGCTGAAAACGCTCGACGGCCTTCCCGCCGACGATTTCCGCCGCTCCCTGCCGCGTTTCGACGCGGAGAATTTCGACGCCAACCTCGCGCTTGTCGCGCTCTTGGAGGAGATGGCGAAGGAAAAAGGTATCGCTCCGGCCCAGCTCGCCCTTGCCTGGGTGCTGGCGCAGGGCGACTTCATCGTGCCGATCCCCGGCGCCAGCAAGGTGCCGCATCTGGAGCAGAACGCCGCCGCTGCCGACGTGGCGTTGACGGCGGAGGAGGCCGCGCGGCTCGGCGATCTCCTCTCGCCGGCCAAGGTGGCGGGCGGCCGCTATCCGCAGCGGATGGCCTCGATGGCGAACCGGTAAGGCGGGCGCGCTCCGGGTGCCCGCTCGAAGGCCATCCAGGTCGCGCAAAAGCCGAGGTCCCGACTTGCCGGCTGATGCGATGGGAGTGCCAAGATATCGCCGCCACCGCTACCCGATCCGCTTGTAGAAGAAGGTCGTCGCGCAGTAGCGGCCGTCCGGGTAGAGCGCGTAGTCGGGGATGACGCCGGCGCGTTGCCAGCCGAGCCGTTGATAGACGGTCTCGGCGGGGCTGCCGGTGGCGGTGTCGAGCACCAGCAACGTCTTGCCGCGCCGTGCGGCTTCCGCCTCCGCAGCCGCCATGAGGGCGCGGGCGATGCCGCGGCCGCGCTCGCTTGCCCGCACCAGCAGCTTCTTCACGTCCGCCCGGTGCGGCTGGTTGGGCATCTGGCGGATGCCTACCTGCACCGTGCCGACGACGCGCCCCGCGCGCTCGGCGGCAAACAGCAGCGTCGCATCCTCGCCGACCGCCGCCGCGACGCCCTGCCAGAAGGGCACGGCGTCGGCCGGCCCGCAGGGCGCCATGAAGCCGACGGACGCGCCGTCGGTCACGCAATCGGCCAGCACCTCGGCAAGCCCGCCGATGCGGGCGAGGGTTTCGCTGTGGTCGAGCAGTCTGATTTCACTCATCGTTTCCCCGGCTCTCCTCAATGATGCGATTGCGGCCGCAGACCGCCGCGTGCTCTCTTGCTGGATTTGCGTCAGCGCCCGCGGTCCAGCACCACGGCGTAATGTGCCGGCTCGTCGCCGGGATTTTCGAAGACGTGGCCCTCGGTGATGCTCATGTAGAGGCAGTCTCCGGGTCGCAGATCGTGCACCGTGCCGGCGATCGTCATCCTCAGGACACCGGAGAACAGCCAGACATGCTGCGTCATGCCGGCCCTTGCCGTTTCCGGCGGATAGGCGATGCGCGCGCCGGGCGGAAACGTCACCTCGACCACCTCGACGCGCGAGGGCGTGTTCGACGGTGAAACGGCGCGGCGCTGGTAGCCGGTCTCCGGATCGCGCCAGACCGGCTGCGCCTCCCGCCGCGAGAGGGGGTCGCCCCCCTCTTCGGAGAAGGCGAAGAAGGCCGAAAGCGTCAGGTCGAGCGCCGCGCAGAGCCTGGCAAGAAGCTGCGCCGTCGGGCTGGCCTCGCCGCGCTCGATGCGCGAGATCATCGCCCGGCTGACGCCCGAGGCGACTGCAAGGTCTTCGAGCGTCTGGCTGCGCGCCGTCCTCAGCAGCCGCAGCCGCTCACCGATCGCGCTTTCCAGCAGATCCATTCCATTTTCCATTATCATGGAATAGTGATCTCCTATAGTAGAGACAATCGGCATGACCTCATCCGAAAATAAATTCCCGCCATGCCGCTCCGGCGACAATGCGACACCGGCCGACCCGGTAAGGTGGGGCCAGGAATCGGGAGGGCGGTTGGATGACAGGTGAGGCGCAGCGGGCATCGTCGCTCTTTTCCATCACCGCCATCGTCGTCTCGATGACGCTGGTCGCCATCGGCAACGGCATCATGCTCGCCTATGTGCCTTACGTCCTGTCCCGGGCCGATGCACCGTCCTGGACACCGGGCGCGGCGGTCACGGCCATCGCCTTCGGCGGGCTCATCGGCTGCGTCATCGCCGGCCCCGTCATCCGCCGCGTCGGCCACGCCCGCGCCTTCTCCTGCTCGCTCGCCCTCGTCATCATCGCCGCGTTCCTCGTCGCGCTCGGCGTCAACCCGATCCTGTGGGTCCTGGCGCGCGGCCTCTACGGCGCGGCGGGCAATTCCAACTTCATCATCGCCCAGAGCTGGCTGAACCACGCGGCCGACAACCGCTGGCGCGGCAAGGCCATGTCCTTCTTCTACATGGCCTATGTGCTCGGCCTCGGCGTCGGCGCCTGGCTCTTCGGGCGCATGCCGGCGGACGGCAACCTCGCCCCGCTCGTCACCATCTTCGTCACCACGGTCGCGCTGCTGCCCATCGGCCTCACCAAGCTGCCGACGCCGCCGCCGCCCGCCCGCGTCAGCCTCGATTTTTCGATGGCCTGGCGCAATTCGCCGGTCGCGCTCATCGGCGTCCTTGCGGCGGGCGGGCTTTCCATGGTCGTGCAGGGCTTCACGCCGATCTACGCCGCCACCAACGATGTCGGCCAGGCCGACGTGGCGTTACTGATGTTCGTCATGCAGTTCGGCCTCATCTTCGTGCAGTATCCGCTCGGCATGCTCTCCGACCGCATCGACCGGCGCGTCGTGCTGATAGGCACGTGCCTGCTCATCGCCGGCACGGCGGTCGCCGCCCTCTTCGTCTCCTTCCAGGCCTTCGTCGTCCTGATGCTGGTCTTCGCGCTGTGGGCGGGGGCCGTCGAAAGCGTCTACTCCATCGCCAATGCCCATGCCAACGACCGCACGGACCCGGAGGATTTCGTGCCGCTCGCCTCGACGCTGCTCGTCGCCTGGTCGACCTCGGCGACGCTCGTGCCGCTCGCCGTGACGGCGCTGACGCCGTTCCTCGGCCCGCAGACCTTCATCTACGCCGCGATGGCCGTGGCGCTGCTCTACGCCGCCTTCGTCGCCCATCGCCTGCGCCTGCGCGAGACCGTGCCGCCCGAGGCGCGCGAAACCTTCGAGATCCGCAGCGCGCAGGTGCCGAATGCCGGCGCGCTGGTGGAAGGCGAAAAGGCCCCGGAATAGCGCTTCTCCGGCGCCCGAAACCCTTCATTTACCGCTTTGCGGGAATCCTGCTCGCTGCTATATGGCGCGCATGAGCACCAACAATTCGACGCCCCTCGACCATATCCGCAATTTCTCGATCGTGGCCCATATCGACCACGGCAAGTCGACGCTCGCCGACCGGCTGATCCAGTCGACCGGCGGCCTTGCCGACCGCGAGATGTCGGAACAGGTCCTCGACAACATGGAGATCGAGCGCGAGCGCGGCATCACCATCAAGGCCCAGACCGTGCGCCTGCACTACAAGGCGAAGGACGGCGAGACCTATGTGCTGAACCTCATCGACACGCCCGGCCACGTCGACTTCGCCTACGAGGTCTCGCGCTCGCTGTCGGCCTGCGAGGGCTCGCTGCTGGTCGTCGACGCCTCGCAAGGGGTGGAAGCCCAGACGCTCGCCAACGTCTACCAGGCGATCGACAACAACCACGAGCTCGTCACGGTGCTCAACAAGATCGACCTGCCGGCCGCCGAGCCGGACCGCATCAAGGAGCAGATCGAGGAGGTGATCGGCATCGACGCCTCCGACGCCGTGCTGATCTCCGCCAAGACGGGCCTCGGCATCCCGGACGTCCTGGAAGCCATCGTCAACCGCCTGCCCGCGCCGAAGAGCGAGGGCGGCGAGAAGGCGCCGCTGAAGGCCCTGCTGGTCGACAGCTGGTACGACACCTATCTCGGCGTCATGGTCCTGGTGCGCATCATCGAGGGCCGGCTGACGAAGGGCCAGGTCATCCGCATGATGGGCACGGATGCCAAATACACCGTCGAGCGCGTCGGCGTGCTGACGCCGAAGATGGTCGCGATGGAAAGCCTCGGCCCGGGCGAGATCGGCTTCATCACCGCCTCCATCAAGGAAGTGGCCGATACCCGCGTCGGCGATACGATCACCGAGGACAAGCGCCCGACCGCAAAGGCCCTGCCGGGCTTCAAGCCGGCCCAGCCGGTCGTCTTCTGCGGCCTCTTCCCGGTCGATGCGGCAGACTTCGAGGAGCTGCGCTCGGCCATGGGCAAGCTACGCCTCAACGACGCCTCGTTCTCGTTCGAGATGGAAAGCTCGGCGGCGCTCGGCTTCGGCTTCCGCTGCGGCTTCCTCGGCCTGCTGCACCTGGAGATCATCCAGGAGCGGCTTTCCCGCGAGTTCGACCTCGACCTCATCGCCACGGCCCCCTCGGTCGTCTACCAGCTGACGATGACGGACGGCACGGAGAAGGAGCTGCACAACCCGGCCGACATGCCGGACGTCGTCAAGATCGCCGAATTCCGCGAACCTTGGATCAAGGCGACGATCCTGACGCCGGACGAGTATCTCGGCGGCATCCTGAAGCTCTGCCAGGACCGGCGCGGCATCCAGACGGAGCTGACCTATGTCGGCAACCGCGCGATGCTGACCTACGAGCTGCCGCTCAACGAGGTGGTCTTCGACTTCTACGACCGCCTGAAGTCGATCTCCAAGGGCTACGCCTCCTTCGACTACAATCTCCACGGCTACCGCGAGAGCGACCTCGTCAAGATGTCGATCCTCGTCAACGGCGAGCCGGTCGACGCGCTCTCCATGCTGGTCCACCGCTCGGCGGCGGAAAAGCGCGGCCGCGTCATGTGCGAGAAGCTGAAGGACCTCATCCCGCAGCACATGTTCCAGATCCCCATCCAGGCCGCCATCGGCGGGCGCATCATCGCCCGCGAGACGGTGCGCGCGCTACGCAAGGACGTGACCGCCAAGTGCTACGGCGGCGACGCCACCCGCAAGCGCAAGCTGTTGGAGAAGCAGAAGGAGGGCAAGAAGCGCATGCGTCAGTTTGGCAAGGTGGAGATCCCGCAGGAAGCCTTCATCGCGGCGCTCAAGATGGGCGACGAATAGGGCGCCTGCCAAATGGCAAAGGCCGCGGATCGCTCCGCGGCCTTCTTCGTATCCGCGATATGGCCGCTTACTGGCCGACCGACGAGACCATGACGGCGTCGCCGTTCTCGATCGAGACCCAGCGGCCGGCGTGGAAGGAAGCCTGGCGCTTCAGGTAGCGGTAGGGGGTCTGCGTCCAGAGCTTCACCTCGTTGTTGAGGTTGTCGAGGACATAGTCGCCCTGGGTGGTGCGCAGCGTCAGCACGGCATGGCCTTCGCCGTCCGGCTTGCGCACGACGGTGATCAGCAGGTCCCCGGCGGCAAAGCCCTTCTCCATCAGCTTCTTGCGCTTGAGGAGAACGAAATCCTCGCAGTCGCCGGCGCCGTCCGGATAGGACCAGTACTCGTCCCTGCCGTGCAGTTCCTTGTCGGTCATCGGGGTGATGTCGCGGTTGACGCCCGCATTGATCTGGCGAACCACGGACCAGCCGAACTCCGTGACCTTGGCAGGCGCGTTGCGCGCGCCGACGCGGCATTCGGACCTGTAGGACTGGCAGAATTCGTAGTGCCCGATCGGCTGCGAGGTGACGCCGCCTGTCTTCATGGATAGCGCCGATGCCGGTGCCGTGAAAGCCGAGGAAGAAGAAGCGAGGAGAGCGAGAACCGCCGCAGCCCCAGCCTTCGCACCAATCATTCGCGCCATGAAACGTCCCCTAATCGTTAACAAAGAGTTAAAGACCAGGAGGGCGCTTCGTCAATCATCAGAATTGGCGATGCCGTAATATGGTTAAAATGTAACCCGGACGACACGCCCGCCCTCACGCGCCGCGGGCGAAAACCTCCGCGGCTTCGAGGATTTTTGCGATATCCTGCGGCCGCGACAGGCGGTGGTCTCCGTCGCGGATCATCGTCAGCACCACATCGTCGCCGGAAAGATGCTCCATCAGGCGCACCGCATGGGCATAGGGCACATCGGGATCGGCCATGCCCTGCAGGATATGCACGGGGCAGCCGGTCTCGATGACGCCGGTGAGCACGCGGTTCTTCCGGCCGTCCTCGATGAGCTTCAGCGTGTAGATGTTCGGTTCGGGGCCATAGGGTGCCGGTTCCTCGAACCGGCCGCGCTCCAGGAGCGCCGTGCGCTCGGCCTCGGTCAGGTTGGGCTCGATCAGCTCGGAAGTGAAATCCGGCGCGGGAGCGATGAGCACGAGGCCCGTCACCTCGGTGCCGCTCCGACGGGCGAGTTCCGCGACGGCGCGCAGCGCGATCCAGCCGCCCATGGACGAGCCGACGAGCACGACGCGGCGGGTGCCGAGCTCGCTTGCGGCATGGTCGATCACGGCAAGCGATTCCTCCAGCCATCGCGAGATCGTGCCGTCGGTGAAGGCGCCGCCCGAGGCGCCGTGGCCGGAATAGTCGAAGCGCACGCAGCCGGTGCCAAGGCGGGCGGCGAGGGCGGCAAGTTCCACCGCCTTGGTGCCCGTCATGTCCGAGCGGTAGCCGCCGAGCCAGACGAAATGGGCGAGCGTATTGCCGGCCGCCGGCCGCTGGAGCGAAACGGCGATCCGCCGGGCATCGTCCCCCGCTCCGACCGTGATGAATTGCGCAGCGGTGCCGTTGCCGTTCGTCGCCGTCATCCCTATCTCCCATCGTGTCCCGGCCCGCGGAAACCTGCCCGCTACCGGCCCTTGGCCGAGAGCTAGACCAGATTCGCGCGCGCAAGGACAGGTGGTGATTTTTTCCGCGCGGCATGCTATTGACTTCGCAAGCGCGATCAACACATTGCCGCCAGACGCCGCGAGGCGGGCAAACGGCCCGATCGACGCACAGATTCATACCCAGTCGAAACAGTTCGAGGAGAACACGACCATTCGCAGACCCTTCAAAGCGGAAGCCCCCGTCAAAGACGGCCCGCGTTCCAACAAGGAAATCCGGATTCCCCGCGTCCAGCTTATCGATGCCGAAGGCCACAACCATGGCATCGTTCCCACCGATCAGGCGCTCCGCATGGCCGAAGAAGCCGGCCTCGATCTCGTGGAGATTTCGCCGAACTCCGAACCGCCCGTCTGCAAGATCCTTGACCTCGGCAAGCTGAAATACGCCAACCAGAAGAAGGCGGCCGAAGCGCGCAAGAAGCAGAAGATCGTCGAGATCAAGGAAATCAAGATGCGCCCGAACATCGACACGCATGATTATGACGTGAAGATGAAGGCGATGAACCGCTTCTTCGACGAAGGCGACAAGGTCAAGGTGACGCTGAAGTTCCGCGGCCGCGAAATGGCCCACCAGGAACTCGGCATGAAGCTGCTGATGCAGGTCAAGGAAGACACGCAGGCCGTGGCCAAGGTCGAAGCCGAGCCGAAGCTCGAAGGCCGGCAGATGATGATGGTGCTCGCACCGAAGTGAGCCCTCTCCCGGCGCCCGCGCCGCACGGATCAAGCCGCCCTACGGGGCGGCCCCGGGCGGCTGACAAGGCGCCGCAAACTTCTCCATCGTCATGGTCGGGCTTGACCCGACCATCCGCGCTCCGGGCGCGGCGGTGGATCCTCGGGTCAAGCCCGAGGATGACGTCGCGGCTGCTGTGAGGCGGCCGGCAAACCGAGCCGTCTTTTCCATTTCCGCCGCTGCAAGCCGCTCTTTCGCCGAATCCGGTTGCGCTTTTGAGGGACTTCGGTTACAAGCCGCCGTCCGAACGGTCCGGCAGGGCATGCCGTGGCCGTTCTTTACGCTGGGGACGCGCCTCGTCAGCCGTCCCGAATTCAAGAAGAATGGAGTAGCAAAATGCCCAAGATGAAGACGAAGTCGTCTGCCAAGAAGCGGTTCAAGATCACCGCGACCGGCAAGGTCGTCGCTGCCGCTGCCGGCAAGCGCCACGGCATGATCAAGCGTACCAACAAGTTCATTCGCGACGCGCGCGGCACCATGGTGCTGGCCGAGCCCGATGGCAAGAAGGTCATCAAGAACTACCTGCCGAACGGTCTCTGAGACTACTCGCGCATCCGATACGTTAAGGAGATCATGACATGGCACGTGTAAAACGCGGCGTAACCTCCCACGCCAAGCACAAGAAGACGCTCAAGGCAGCCAAGGGTTTCTACGGCCGCCGCAAGAACACCATCCGCGCCGCCAAGGCTGCGGTCGATCGTTCCAAGCAGTTCGCCTACCGCGACCGCAAGGTCAACAAGCGCAACTTCCGCGCTCTCTGGATCCAGCGCATCAACGCCGCCGTCCGCGAGCATGGCCTGACCTACGGCCGCTTCATCGACGGCCTGAACAAGGCCGGCATCGAAGTCGACCGCAAGGTGCTTTCGGACATGGCGATCCATGAGACCGCAGCTTTCGGCGCGCTCGTCGCGGCCGCCAAGAAGGCTCTGGAATACCTCAAGGAAGCCGGCACGAAGAACGAGTTTGAGGCCGCCGTCAACTAACCGGCGCTCACAACCATCTTCGCTTCGTTGTGAAACCCGCGCCGGGGAACCGGTGCGGGTTTTTGTTTGGACCTCGGGACAGGACATGGACGGCAGGTTGAGCGACCTCGACGCGATCCCCCAGATGACCGACGGCGACGTCGAGACGCTGCTTGCCGCGCTGACCCGAAAGACACGGCGGGTCGAGCGCGTCGACCTCTCCTTCGGCGCCGTCTGGATCAAGCGCTACGGCACCGAGCGCCCGCCGGTCTGGACGAAGGCGCAGGCGATGCTCGCCCGTCTCTTCAGCCAGCCCTTCCTGCGCCCCTCGCCCTACCTCGACAGCAAGGGCATGATCGCGCGGGAAATCCGCCGCATCGAAACCTTCGCCGCACATGGGGTGCCCGTGCCGGAGGTGCTCTATTCCTCGGGCAGCGCGCTCGTCCTTTCCGATGTCGCGCCGACCGTGATGGCGCGCCTCGACGCGTTGCGTGGCGCCGATCCCGCCGCGCACGATGCGCTGCTCGTCGCCTGCGCCGCCGATCTCGGCGCGCTCCACGGCAAGGGCCTCTGCCATGGACGGCCGCATCCGCGCGATTTCTTCATGGCCGGCGAGCGAATCGGCTTCATGGATTTCGAGGAGGAGCCGGAAGCGGCCATGCCGCTTCCAACGGCCCAGGCGCGGGACCTCTGGCTGCTCTTCCTCCAGCTCGTTGACCGCGCGCGCCTCGGCGAAGCGACGGCGGAGAAGGCCTATGCCGCCTGGCGCGCTTCAGCGCCGCCCGCCGCCGAGGCGGAGCTGGCCGAAATGCTCAGGTTCCTCGGCAAGTTTTTGTCGCCAACCCGATTGATCGGGCGCGTGCACATGGGTAGTGATCTGCGGCGCTTCCTCGCCGCAACCCGCTATCTCTCGCAGGTCCTCCTGCCGCCCCGCCCGGCCGACGCAAGCAAAGCAGGTAAAGATGACTGAACTCGACACTTTGGAACAGCAGCTCCTTTCCGACGTCGCCGCGGCCTCCGACGAGGCGGCGATCGAGGCCGTGCGCGTCGGCGCGCTGGGCAAGAAGGGCTCCGTCTCCGAGCTCCTGAAGACGCTCGGCACCATGTCGCCGGAAGAACGCCAGACGCGCGGTGCGGCGATCAACGCGCTGAAGACCCGCGTGACAGAGGCGATCGCCGAGCGCAAGGCGGCGCTGCGCGACGCCGCCATAGAGGCGCGCCTTGCGGCCGAAACGGTGGATGTCAGCCTTCAGGTCCGCTCCTCGCCGGCCGAACGCGGCCGCATCCACCCCATCAGCCAGATCGTCGACGAGATCACGGCCATCTTCGCCGACATGGGCTTTTCCATCGCCGAAGGCCCGGACATCGAGACGGACTACTACAACTTCACGGCGCTGAACTTCCCCGAGGGCCATCCGGCCCGCGAGATGCACGACACGTTCTTCTTCCCCGCGGACGAGAACGGCGAGCGCAGGGTGCTGCGCACGCACACCTCGCCCGTGCAGGTGCGCACGATGGAAGCGCAGAAGCCGCCGATCCGCATCATCATCCCCGGCAAGACCTACCGGCAGGACAGTGACGCGACCCATTCGCCGATGTTCCACCAGGTCGAGGGCCTCGTGGTCGACAGGACCGCGAACGTCGCCAACATGCGCTGGGTGCTGGAGGAATTCTGCAAGGCCTTCTTCGAGGTCGACAGCGTCACCATGCGCTTCCGCCCGTCCTTCTTCCCGTTCACCGAGCCCTCCTTCGAGGTCGACATCCAGTGCGACCGCTCGTCGGGCCCGATCGTCAGGTTCGGCGAGGGCACGGACTGGATGGAAATCCTCGGCTGCGGCATGGTCCATCCGAACGTGCTGCGCGCCGGCGGCCTCGATCCCGACGAATACCAGGGCTTTGCCTGGGGCATGGGGCTCGACCGCATCGCCATGCTGAAATACGGCATGCCGGACCTGCGCGACTTCTTCAACGCCGACGTGCGCTGGCTCAGCCACTACGGCTTCCGCCCGCTCGACATGCCGACCCTGTTTGGCGGTTTGAGCGCTTGAACCGATGCCGACCCTGCTGATCTGGCATGGATACAAGTTCCGGTTCTACGCCTCCGATGGCCCGGAACCGCCACATGTCCATGTCGTGAAGGATGCGAGATCGGCGAAGGTCTGGCTCGAAAGCATGGAAATGGCTTACAGCCACGGCTACAATAGCCGCGAGATTGCCGAGTTCTCCGCCAAGATTGCCGAGAACCGCAACGACTGGATGGAGAAGTGGAATGAGTTCTTTGGAGTTTGAGACCGAAGAGATGCGTCCCGTCTCTGCCGTCTGCGATGCGGAATTCGTCTATGTCGCACTCGCGGATGGTCGCCAGATTCGTGCACCTCTCTGGTGGTATCCCTTCCTGGCCCATGCGACGGCGCAGCAACGGGCGCGCGTGGAGCTGCAATTTTCCGGCGTCTGGTGGCCGGATCTCGACGAGGGCATCTCCGTTAAGGGCCTCCTGCTTGGCTGGAAGGCGCCCGGCGCCCAAGCCCCTGGGAAGGCCGCCTGACCCGACCCGTTTGCAAAACGTTTCAATTCATCTGAAAGACGGTCTGCCCCACGGAGACCTGAAGGAAAAGAACCATGAAATTCACGCTCTCCTGGCTGAAGGACCATCTCGATACCGACGCCTCGCTCGACGAGATCTGCGCGCGGCTGACGGCGATCGGGCTCGAAGTGGAGGACGTCGACGACAAGGCGGCCTTCAGGCCCTTCGTCATCGCCAGGGTCGTCTCGGCAGAGCAGCATCCGAACGCAGACAAGCTCAAGGTGCTGATGGTCGATACCGGCAGGGGCGATCCGGTCCAGGTCGTCTGCGGCGCGCCGAACGCCCGCGCCGGCCTCGTCGGCGCCTTCGCGGCGCCCGGCATGCACATCCCCGGCATCGGCGTGACGCTTGCCGTCGGCACCATCCGCGGGGTCGAGAGCCGCGGCATGATGTGCTCGGAGAAGGAGCTGGAAATCTCCGAAAACCATGAGGGCATCATCGATCTGCCGGCCGATGCGCCCGTCGGCGCGAGCTATGCCGCCTATGCCGGCCTCGACGACCCGGTCATCGAGATCAACCTCACACCGAACCGTCCCGACTGCACGAGCATCCACGGCATCGCCCGGGATCTTGCCGCCTCCGGCCTCGGCCGGCTCAGGACGCCGAAGGCGCCGTCCTTCACGGTCGAGGGCGAGACGCCGGTTAAGGTGACGCTGGAGCTCGGTGGCGACGAGCACCTCTGCCCCGGTTTCGCGCTCCGCCTCGTGCGCGGCGTGAAGAACGGCCCGAGCCCACGCTGGATGCAGCAGCGGCTCATCGCCATCGGCCTTCGCCCGATCAACGCGCTCGTCGACATCACCAACTACATGACCTTCGACCAGGGCCGTCCGCTGCACGTCTTCGATGCGGCCAAGGTGAAGGGCAACCTCGTCGTGCGCCGCGCGAAGGACGGCGAGACGGTGCTGGCGCTCGACACGCGCGAATACACGCTGAACCCTTCCAACGTCGTCATCGCCGACGACAACGGCGTGGAATCGATCGGCGGCATCATGGGCGGCGAGCATTCCGGCTGCGACGAGAACACCGTCGACGTGCTGATCGAATCGGCGCTCTGGGACCCGATGAACATCGCCAAGACCGGCCGTTCGCACGGCATCATCACCGATGCGCGCTACCGCTTCGAGCGCGGCGTCGACCCGGAATACATGGTGCCGGGCCTCGAGCGCGCCACGGAACTGGTGCTGGAGCTTTGCGGCGGCACGCCGGCGAAGGCCGACGTCGTCGGCTACAAGGGTTACACGCCCAAGGTGATCGACTTCCCCTTCTCCGAGGTCAAGCGCCTGACGGGCCTCGACGTCTCGGAAACCGAAAGCACGGACATCCTCACCCGCCTCGGCTTCACCGTCACGGGCTCGGGGAAAAGCGTCCCGGTCGCGGTGCCTTCCTGGCGTCCGGACATCGAGGGCAAGGCGGATCTCGTGGAAGAGGTCATGCGCATCCACGGCGTCGACAATATCCGCCCGGCGCCGCTCGAAAGCCACGGCACGGTGAACGGCCGCATCCTGACCACGCTGCAGATCCGCTCGCGGCTCGCCAAGCGCGCGCTCGCCTCACGCGGCATGCTGGAGGCCGTCACCTGGTCGTTCATCCCGAAGGCCCATGCCGAACTCTTCGGCGGCGGCGCGGCGGCGCTGGCGCTTTCCAACCCCATCGCCGCCGACATGTCCGACATGCGGCCCTCGCTGCTGCCGGGCCTGCTGGCCGCCGCCCAGCGCAATGCGGACAAGGGTTATGGGGATGTTGCGATCTTCGAGGTCTCCGGCACCTACGAGAACGACCGGCCGGAAGGCCAGCGCCGCGTGGCCGGGGGCGTGCGCCGCGGCACGGCTTCGCTCGCGGGCGCCGGCCGCCTGTGGTCGAACGCCGCCAAGGGCGGCGGCAAGCCGGTCGACGTCTACGACGCCAAGGCCGATGCGCTCGCCGTGATCGAGGCTTGCGGCCTGCCGATGGGCAATGTCCAGATCGAGCGGGGCGCTCCAGGCTGGTATCATCCCGGCCGCTCCGGCACGATCAAGATGGGGCCGAAGGTCGTGCTCGGCCATTTCGGCGAGTTCCATCCGAAGACGCTCGGCGCGCTCGACGTCTCCGGCGCGCTCTGCGGCTTCGAAATCTTCATCGACGCCATGCCGGAGCCGAAGAAGAAGGCGACCCGGACCAAGCCGGCGCTCGACCTTTCGCCCTTCCAGGCCGTCAAGCGCGACTTCGCCTTCGTGGTCGACAGGACCGTGGAAGCCGGCGCCCTCGTGCGCGCGGCGAACGGCGCCGACCGCAAGCTGATCGCGGCGGTCAACGTCTTCGACGTCTTCGAGGGCGCCTCGCTCGGCGAAGGCAAGAAGTCCATCGCCATCGAGGTCGTCATCCAGCCGACCGACAAGACGCTGACCGACGAGGATTTCGAGGCGCTGACGGCCAAGATCGTCGGCAATGTCGTGAAGACGACGGGCGGCACGCTGCGCGCGTGATGACCGGATGCGGGGCGACAGCGCCCCGCTTGCGTTTTGTGAACGGACCGTCGCCGTTTCCCGCATTGCGGATCGATTAGCCCGACCTTAACTCCCTTTTCGGGAGGGTATCGAGGTCGAAATGGATTCTATCGCCAATCTCCTGCCGCTCGCCGTCATGGGCGTCGCCGTTTATCTCTTCTTCCGCTGGGTGGTGCGCGACATGAACCGTCCGACGCGGCGCTAAACAACTTCTCTACGCGTTGCCGATCAAGACGCCCGCCGCCAGCACGAGGCTGCCGCCGAGCACGACCTGCAGCACGGCGCGGAAGAACGGCGTTTCCATGTAGCGGTTCTGGATGAAGGCGATAGCCCAGAGCTCCACGAAGACGACGAAGACGGCGATCGCCGTCGCCACCAGGAAGTTCGGGATCAGGTAGGGAAGCGCATGGCCGAGGCCGCCGATGGCCGTCATGATGCCCGAGGCAAGACCGCGCTTGACCGGCGAGCCGCGGCCGGAAAGCTTGCCGTCGTCATGGGCCGCTTCCGTGAAGCCCATGGAAATGCCGGCGCCGACGGAGGCCGAGAGGCCGACGAGGAAGGTCTGCCAGGTGTCCTGCGTGGCGAAGGCGGCGGCGAAGATCGGCGCCAGCGTCGAGACCGAGCCGTCCATCAGGCCGGCAAGGCCGGGCTGCACATAGGTCAGCACGAACTGCCGCCGCGCGGTCTGGTCCTCCTCCGCTTTCACGTCCTTGGGCGTATGCTCCTCGCCGAGCCTTCTGGCGAGCGATTCGTGCGATTTCTCCGCAAGCGCAAGGTCGCCGAGCAGCTTGCGTGTCGCGGCATCCTGCGTGCGCGCGGCGGCGGTGAGATAGAAGCGGTGCGCGGCCTCCTCCATCGCTTCCGCCTGCGCGCGGATCCTCTCGAGCGGCATGTTCTGGATCAGCCAGTCGGGCTTGCGCTCCGGGAAGTCGCGCACATATTCGCGCCGGACCAGCGGGATGCGGTCGCCGAAGCGCTCGACGTGGCGGTCGATCAGCATCTGGCGGTGGTGGCTTTCCTCCGCCGCCATCTCCTCGAAGACGCGGGCGGAATGCGGATAGGCGTCGCGCAGCGCATCGGCATAGGCGAGGTAAATGCGCCCGTCGTCCTCCTCCGACGAGATGGCGAGGGCGAGGATTTCCTGTTCGCCGAGCGATTCGAGGCTGCGTTTGCCGGGGTGGAGAAGGCGGGAGAACATCTGCGGGCATCCAGTTTAGAATTATTCTAAATATAGGATGGAACGTGCAGCGGTCAACCTCGACAGGATGTCGCGCGCGAGGCTAGAGTGGCATCGTGCAGATTGTAAGGGACGAGACGTGACCGCCGGACTGAAGCCGCTTTCCGCAAGCCGCGACACGCTGCTCGATCGCCTCGGCCGCAGGCTTGCCGACCGGCTGCAAAGCCAGACCTCCGGCTACGAGCCCTATACGCCCTCCGATCCCGAGACGCTGGCGCGCACGCTGCGGCCTGGCGACGTGCTGCTGGTCGAGGGCAACCAGAAGGTCTCGGCGGCGATCAAGTACCTGACGCAATCGACCTGGTCGCACGCCGCGCTCTTCGTGGGCGACGAGGTGCCGCTGACGCTGGACCAGGCGGCCTTGCCCTCGGCGGAGCGCCCGCAGCTCATCGAGGTCAATCTCGGCGAGGGATGCGTCGCCGTGCCGCTCACCAAGTACCGCACCTACAACACGCGCATCTGCCGCCCGGTCGGGCTGACGCCGGAGGACCGCGACACGCTGATCGCCTTCATGGTCTCGCGGCTCGGGCTGAAATACGACCTGAAGAACATCACGGACATGCTGCGCTACTTCCTGCCGACGCCGCCCGTGCCGGTGCGCTGGCGCCGCCGCATGATCGCCTTCGGCTCGGGCGACCCGACGCGCGCGATCTGCTCGACGCTGATCGCGGAAGCCTTCGAGGCGATCCGCTATCCGATCCTGCCGGACGTGATGCGCGCGCCCGGCCATGCGGCCGCAACCTCGACCTATTCGCGCGAGGAGATCCTGCACATCCGCCACCACTCGCTCTATACGCCGCGCGACTTCGACCTCTCGCCCTATTTCGAGATCGTCAAGCCGACGCTGAAATACGGCTTCGACTACAAGCGGCTGGCATGGGCCCCGAACAGGGAAGGGCCGTGAGAACGGCCCTTCGCGACACCGCAGCGAAGACGGGCGCCCGTCACTGGCGCAGCGGCGAGATCGCGATTTCGACGCGGCGGTTCTGCGCGCGGCCGGCTTCCGTCGCATTGGAGGCGATCGGCCGCTCCAGGCCGTAGCCGACGGCCGACATGCGCCGCGGATCGACCCCGCGCGCGGCGAGATAGTTGGCGACCGAGTTGGCGCGGCGTTCGGAAAGGTCCTGGTTGTAGCCGGCATTGCCGACCGAGTCGGTATGGCCGTCCACGTCGATCAGCGTCTTGTCGAACTTGCGCAGCACGAGCGCGACCGAATCGAGCGTCGGGTAGAAGGGCGGGATGACCTGGTCCTGGCCGGTCGCGAAGGTGACGTTCGACGGCATGTTGAGGATGATGCGGTCGCCCATGCGCGTGACCGAGACGCCGGTGCCCTCGAGCTGCGCGCGCAGTTCCGATTCCTGCGTGTCCATGTAGTTTCCGATCGCCCCGCCGGCGAGCGCGCCGACGCCGGCGCCGATGAGGGCCGCGTTGCGGCGCTGCACGGGGTTGTTGCCGATGAGGAGGCCCGCCGCGGCACCGAGGCCCGCGCCGATCGCCGCGCCGCCGGCCGTGTTCGAGATCTTCTGCTCGCCCGTATAGGGATCGGTCGTCGTGCAGGCGGAGAGATAGGCCGCGGCAACCGCGACAATCGCAACTTTCTTGTACATGGATGGTCCCCGGAGACTTCGATGATTCTGCTTCAACCTAGCGATTGCGGCAGGAACATGAAAGGGCGGCGCTTTTGCCGGAATCGCTTGACGACCCGCCCTTTGCGCTCGATGTGCCGGCGTCAGCCGGCGATGCCCCTCAGCGTGTTGGCGACGTTGAGGCCGATCTCCGGCACGCCGTAGCCGCCTTCCATGACGACGAGCACGGGAAGGCCGATCGCGGCGACCGCCCGTCCCATCGTGATGTAGTCCGGCGAGGTCAGCTTGAAGAAGGAGATCGGGTCCTTCTCGAACGTGTCGACGCCGAGCGACAGCACGATCACCTCCGCGCCGAAGGCCGAGATGCGCTTCAGCGCGTCGAGAAGGGCCGCCTCCCAGACCGGATAGGGCGTGCCGGGCGGCATCGGATAGTTCTGCGTGGTGCCCTCGCCCGCGCCCTTGCCGGTCTCCTCCGCATAGCCGAGGAAATGCGGGAAGGCCTCGGCGGGATCGCCGTGCAGCGAGGCGAAGAAGACGTCGCCGCGTTCGTAGAAGATGTCCTGCGTGCCGTTGCCGTGGTGGAAGTCGACGTCGAGGACCGCGACCTTCTTCGCGCCCTTGTCGAGGAAGCGCTGGGCGGCGGCGGCCGCGTTGTTGATGAAGCAGTAGCCGCCGAAACTGTCGATGCCGGCATGGTGGCCCGGCGGGCGGCAGAGCGCGAAGGCAGCCTTCTCGCCGCCCGCCACGATGTCGGCCGCCGTCAGCGCGGTCTGCATGGAGGAGACGGCCGCCTGCCAGGTGCCGGGCGAGATCGCCGTCTCGGCGGCGTTGCAGTAATAGCCGAGCAGCCCGTCTATCTGGGTGGGGATGCGCGGCGAGGTGCGGCGCACGGGAAAGGAGGTGGCGATCGCCTCGCCCCGGTAGCCGGCGGCCTTCCACCGGTCCCAGGCGGTTTCGAGGAAGGCGAGGTAGCCGGCGTCGTGCACCTTCAGCGCGGTTTCGAGGCCATGGCGCTCCGGCGCGGACACGTCGGTGAAACCCGCATCCTTGACCGCCGCCAGGATCCATTCCGCGCGGAACGGCGCCTCGAAGGGCGGCACGAGTTCGCCGCCGTAAAGCTCGCTGCGGGCGTTCCTGAGCTTGTGGTCCTCGGAAAAGATAACGCGCATGACAGGCTCCCGTTTTCGTTCGGGCGCCACGGTAGTGCATTTTCCATGGATGGGGAATCTCTCCCTTGGGGTAGGCGGCGGCTTTGCCATGAGGCCTGAAACGACCTCCGCCCCCGCCTGCGGCGGAGGCGGACGGGCGATGGGGATGCCGCTCAGGCGAGGGCGGCGCGCTGCTGCCGCCAAAGGCCGATCTGCTTGAGGAGCAGGATGTCGGCAACGGCGACGGCAGCGACCGCGACGAGGCCCATGCCGGCGAGCGTCAGCCCGTCCCGGGCGAAGAGAAGGAGGGCAAGGCTGCCGAGGACCCAGAGCGCATCGCCGGCGATGGCGAGGCGCACCGCCGCGGACGACGGCCGCGCCTGCCGGGCGACGGCAAGGTGGAAGGCACCCCACAGGACGAAGAACGCCGCAAATCCGGTGACGACGGCCGGCGTCGCATGAGGGCCGACGAGGCTGCCGATAGGGCCGGGCAGGCCGAAGAGGGCAGCGGCCGTGACAAGGGAGAAGATGCCGTCGGCGAGCATGACGGACGTCAGCAGGTTGCGGTCGAGCGTGGCGAACATGATGGGCTCCTTTCGTTGTCGATGAGCCGATCCTGCGGGGAACCGCGATGCAAACCAACTACCTTGGAGGTAATGGAAATCATGCCGCGTCTCCTGTTTATTGCGCGGAAGAGACGGACGGAGGCAGGAATGGAATTCGGCGAACACCTGAAGGAATGGCGCAGCCACCTGCGCATGAGCCAGCTGGAGCTCGCGAGCGAGGCCGGCATTTCCGCCCGCCATCTTTCGTTCCTGGAAACCGGCCGCTCGCGCCCCTCGGAAGGCATGATCCTCCGGCTTTCCGCCGTGCTCGACATTCCAGCGCGCGACCAGGGCATGCTGTTTTCCGCCGCAGGTTTCCGCCCGCGCTTCGCGACCGCGCCGGCCGCAAGCCTCGACGCCTTTCCGCCGGCGGTGGCCGAGGCGATCGGCCTCATCCTCGCCCGGCACGATCCCTATCCCGGCGTCGTCTTTGACCACGAATACAATGTGCTGACCGCCAACCAGGCGTTCCTCGGCCTTGCCGGTATGGCGGGCATCGCGGTCTCGCCGGGCGACAATTTCCTCGATGCCTATCTCGGCCCGACGCCGCTGCGCTCCATCGTCGTCAACTGGGCGCAATCGGCCGCCGACCTCGTGCACCGCATCCGCGCCGAGGCCTGGCTGCAGGGGCCGCGCAGCCCGCTCCTGAAGCGCATCGAGCGGCTGGCCGCGGCTGAGGACGTCAAGGCCGCGCTGGAAGCCTTCCCGGAGACCGACCGGCTGCCGATCCTGCCCATCGAAATGAAGATCGGCACAAAGCGCCTCAACTGGATCACCACCCTCACCTCCTTCGGTTCCGCGCAGGATGCATTGGTGCAGGGCGTGCTGATCGAGAGCTTCTTCCCGGCCGATGCCGGGACGCGGGCTCACTTCGAGGGAGCGGATGCGCCGAAGACGAAGCGGGAATAGCCGAGGAAGGACCAGGCCATCGCGGCCAGCGAGGCGATGGCGACGGCGAGGACCGGCCAGAGCGTCGGGAAGGCGAGGACCAGCGCCGAATAGACCGCATAGTTCAGGAGCGCGGCGCCGATGCCGACCCCGCCGTAACGCGCGCCCTCCGCCGCAAGGCCGCGATCGCTTCGTCCGAAGGTGAAGGTGCGGTTCAGCCAGAAGGTGAAGAGCATGGCGGCCGCGATGGCGATGACGCGCGCGGCGAGCGGCCCGAGCGGCGTGACCCGGAGCAGGAGCGCCAGCACGCCGGCATCGACGAGGAAACCGGCGCCGCCGACGATGGCGAAGAGGAGGACGCGCCTCATGCGGCGCGCGGGCGCACCGCCGTCTCCTCGGACGCGCGCACACGGCGATGACCGGCGTGGCCCGCAGGCAGGCTCATGTAATGGATGCGCAGCTGCTCGGCGCGGGCGCGGGCAAGCGAATCGAGGATCAGGCCGGCGGAGAAGACCAGGAACGAGATCATCATCAGCGCCAGCGAGAAGACCCAGGTCGGCATGCGCTCGACCAGGCCGGTCTGGAAATAGGCACCGAGCACCGGCGCCATGAAGGTGAGGCTGAGGACCATGAAGCCGCCGCTGATCGCGCCGAAGAAGGTGAAGGGACGCGTTTCCTTCATCAGCATGGCGAACATCCAGAGGATTCTCGCGCCGTCGCGGAAGGTCGAGAGCTTGGAGTGCGAGCCCTCCGGCCGCCGGCCGTAGTCGAGCTCCAGTTCGGCGACGGGCAGGCGCAGCCGCGAGGCGTGCACAGACATCTCCGTCTCGATCTCGAAGCCGCCCGAGACGGCCGGAAAGCTTTTCGCGAACCGGCGCGAGAAGGCGCGGTAGCCGGAGAAGATGTCGGAGAAATCGTTTCCGAAGAGCGAGCGGAACAGCGAGTTGAAGATGCGGTTGCCGAAGGCGTGGCCCTGGCGGCCGGCATCGGCATGCACCCCGCGGCGCGTGCCGACCACCATGTCGGCGCCCTCGGTGATCAGCGTGCGGACGAGCTCCGGCGCATCGCAGGCCGAATAGGTGCCGTCGCCGTCGGCCATGATGTAGATGTCCGCCTCGATGTCGGAGAACATCCGGCGCACCACGTTGCCCTTTCCCTGCCGGCGTTCGCGCACGACCGTCGCGCCGGCGAGCGCGGCGCGCAGGGCTGTCGTATCGGTGGAGTTGTTGTCATAGACATAGACGCGGGCCGAAGGCAGCGCCGTGCGGAACCCGGTGACGACGTCGCCGATCGTCTGCGCCTCGTTGTAGCAGGGAAGCAGGACGGCGATGTCGAGGTCTTCCAGCAAGGCTTCCGTCATGGCGCGCGTTCTCCCGTGGCAGGCCGCGCATGCGACCTGTGGTTTTACTATTTCTTGAGAAGGTTAAGGCTAGGTTTCGGCTGGCTTCAAACGGCGGACGAAAGGGCGAAACGTGCCGAAATCCCTGCCGGCGGCACTGCCGCTCGCACAACCGGAGACCTCCGATCGCCGCAAGGGCCTGACGCCCGGCGTGCTCGCCCTCTACGCGCTTACCGCGATCGCGCTGCTGCTCGCCATCTCGCTGCCGTTTGCGGCCGACTATGTCGGGTCCGACAACGACGACACGATGCGGCTCGTGGTGGTGCGCGATCTTCTTGCCGGCCAGGGCTGGTTCGACACGACGCAATACCGCCTCGGCCTTGCCGGCGGCACGCCGATGCACTGGTCCCGCTTCATCGACCTGCCGATCGCCAACCTGATCGGCTTCTTCTCTCTGTTCGCGGAACAGAGGCAGGCCGAGGCGCTGGCGCTCGCCGTATGGCCGGTGCTGCTCGTCGTGCCCGTGCTCTTCGGCATGGGCCTTGCGGCCTACCGGCTGGGCGGGCGCATGGCGATGCATGCCACGCTGGTGCTCGCCTGCGTCTTCGTCGTGGCGCTCAACCGCTTCCGGCCGGGCTCCATCGACCACCACAATGTCCAGCTCGCGCTCGTCGCCTGCATTACGGCCATGCTGCTCGATCCTCGGATGCGGGCGCGCGACCATGCCGTCGCCGGGATGCTCGCCGGCCTCGCCATCGCCATCGGCGCGGAAACGACGCCGCTGATCGGCGCCGTCTGCCTTGTCGTCGCGCTGCGCTGGGCCTGGCACGGGCCGGCCTTCCGGGAGGCGGCCGCGGCCTTCGGCCTTTCGCTGGCGCTGACGGTCACGCTCTCCTTTTTCGCGACCGTCGCGCCGTCGCGCTACACGCAAGTGACCTGCGACAGCCTTTCCTACGGCTTCTATGCGCTCGCCACGCTCGGCGGCGGCACGCTGTTCCTCACGGCCTCGCTGACGAGCGGCTGGTCGCTGCGCGGCCGGCTCGCCGCCTTGGCCGGGGCGGGCGCCGTCATCGCCGCATCGGTCCTTGTCATCGCGCCCGGCTGCCTTGCCAATCCGCTCGACACGCTCGATCCGCTGCTGAAGACGTTCTGGCTTGCCGGCGTCATCGAGGCGCAGTCGGCCGTCGCGCAGTTCAGGCTCGATCCGGGATCGGTCGGCAGCTTCTACGCGCCCGGCCTCATCGCCATGCTGGCCTGCCTCTGGCGTATCCGGCGCCGGCAGGCGGCGGAGGCGCACCTTGTCGTCCTCGCCCTGCTTGCCGTGGCCTTCGCCGTCTCGCTCGTCCAGATCCGCGGCGCGATCTTCTCCAACATGCTTTCCGCGCTGCCGCTCGGCCTTGCCATCGCGGACCTCCGGCGCGCCTCCAACGCCGACCCGAAGAACCTCAAGAAGGGGTTTGCCTTCATCGGCCTGACGCTCGCCTCGGTGCCCGCCGTCTGGGCGCTGGCCGGCGCACTCATGCCCGGCCGCTCGCAGGACGTGCTGCAGGCCGGGCTTTCGGCCGCGGCGGCAGAGCGGCCCTCATGCAGCGCCGAGGCATCGATCATGCCGCTTGCCGCAGAGCCCGCCGGCGTGGTCGCCGGGCCGTCCAACCTCGGAGCGGCGATCCTCCGCCATACCGGCCACCGCGTGCTCTCGGCGCCCTATCACCGCAACCAGGGCGGCATGCTGACCGAGCTGCATATCGGCCTTTCCAATCCGCGGCAGGCGGAAGCCTTCCTGCGCGGGGCGCATGTGACGCTGCTCGCCTTCTGCCCGGACGACAACCAGACCGTCGATCTCGCGGAGGCCGAACCCGGCGGCCTTTATGCCGGCCTCCTCGAGGGCAAGGTGCCGGATTATCTTGAACCGATCGCGGGAATGGAAAACGCCTCGCTGCGGCTCTACCGGGTGAAGCCGGAATAGGAAGAGCGGACCCTGGGGATGTCGCCTGCCGCGGCCTGTCATCCGGGAGGAAACGCACTACACTTGGCCCATGAGCTTCTTTTCCGAGACTGATTCGCCCTCGAACCTTGCCGAATATTCGGTGTCGGAACTGTCCGGCTCCATCAAGCGCACGATCGAGCAGGCCTTCGACCAGGTGCGCGTGCGCGGCGAGATCTCCGGCTATCGCGGCCCGCATTCCTCCGGCCACGCCTATTTCTGCCTGAAGGACGACCGGGCTCGCCTCGATGCGGTGATCTGGAAGGGCAGCTTCTCGCGCCTGCGCTTCAAGCCGGAAGAGGGCATGGAGGTGATCGCCACCGGCAGGGTCACCACCTTCCCCGGCTCCTCGAAATACCAGATCGTCATCGAGGCGCTGGAGCCGGCCGGCGCCGGCGCGCTGATGGCGCTGCTCGAAGAGCGCCGCCGCAAGCTCGCCGCCGAGGGCCTGTTCGATGCGGAGCGCAAGCGGCCCCTGCCCTTCCTGCCGAAAGTCATCGGCGTCGTCACCTCGCCGACCGGCGCGGTCATCCGCGACATCCTGCATCGCATCGCCGACCGTTTCCCGGTTCACGTCGTGGTCTGGCCGGTCAAGGTGCAGGGCGAAGGTTCCGGGCAGGAGGTGGCGGCGGCCATCGAGGGTTTCAATACGCTGGATCCGGCGGGGCCGATCCCGCGGCCGGACGTGCTGATCGTCGCGCGCGGCGGCGGGAGCCTCGAAGACCTCTGGAGCTTCAACGACGAGATCGTCGTGCGCGCCGCGGCCGCCTCGCAGATCCCGCTGATCTCCGCGGTCGGCCACGAGACGGACTGGACGCTGATCGACCACGCGAGCGACCGGCGCGCGCCGACGCCGACGGGCGCGGCCGAAATGGCCGTGCCGGTGAAGGCCGATCTCGACGCGGAAATCGCCTCGCTTGCCGCGCGCCTGAGCGGCGCCACGGCCCGCCAGATGGACAACCGCCGGCAGGGTGTCCGCGCACTCGCGCGGGCCCTGCCCTCGCTCGACCAGCTTCTCGCCCTGCCGCGCCGCCGCTTCGACGAGGCGGCCGCGGGCCTCGGGCGCGGCCTGCAGATGAACACGGCGGACAAGCGCCGCGCCTTCGAGCGCACGGCGGCGCATCTCCGGCCCGACATGCTGCTTACCCGCATCGCCGAGCGCCGCCAGCGCGTCGCCGATCGCCTGCAGCGGGCCGAGCGCATCGTCGAGCGCCGGCTGGACCAGCTCGGCGCCCGCCTTTCGGCCTTCGACGTGTCGCTGCGCGCGACACCAGCCCGCATCAAGGCGCAGACCGAACGCTCGCGCGACCGGCTCAAGGGTCTTGCGCTGAGGGCCGAAAGCGCGCTTGCCGGCGACCTTTCCCGGCGGCGCGCCATGCTTCTGGCGCAGGACCGCATGTTGCAATCGCTCTCCTACCGGAACGTGCTGAAGCGCGGCTATGCCCTGGTGCGCGACGAGGAGGGGACGCCGGTCAAGGGGGCAACGGAGCTCGGCCCCGGCCGCACCATCGCCATAGAATTCGCCGACGGCACGGTGGACGCCGTCACCGGCTCGGGCGGCGGAACGCCGCGCAGGAAGGCAGCCAGGACGGAAGCGGAAAAGCCCGCGCCGCGCCAGGGCTCGCTGTTCTGAGGCCGCCATGCGCATCCTCGTCGTGCTCGCCCACCCGCTGGAGGAAGGCTTTGCCGCAAGCGTCGCCGAGACGGTGCGCGGGACCCTCACGGCAAACGGTCATACGGTCGACGTGCTGGACCTCTACCGCGAAGGCTTCGATCCGCGGCTGAGCCGTTCCGAGCGCTCGCGCTATTTCGAGCCGGCCTACGATCCGTCCGAGGCGGAGCCCTTCGTTTCCCGGCTGAAGCAGGCGGATGGGCTGGTGCTCGTCTTTCCGCAATGGTGGTTCAATTTCCCGGCCATCCTGAAAGGTTTCTTCGACCGGGTCTTTGCACCCGGCGTCGCCTTCGAGAGCGATCCGGACGGCGGACGCATCCGGCCTCGGCTCGGCAACATCCGCCTTTTCTGGGCCTTCACCACGACGGGTTCGCCCTGGTGGGTGGTGCATCTCTACATGGGCAATCCGGTAAAACGCCTGCTGAAGCGCGGCATCGCGGCCTTCTGCGCAAGGGGCCTCGATTTCAGGCTCGTCAACCTCTACGACATGGACCGCATCGACGAGGCGAAGCGCAAGGCGCATCTTGCAAGGGTCGCAAGGCTCACCGGCCGGATCTGAGGGAGAACACGGCAGGTCCCCTTCGGCAAGATCGGCTGTCGATCACTCGAATTCCTTCAGGAACTTGCGCAGCAGCCCGTCCAGCGCCGCCCGTTCCTGTGCGCTCAATCCCTCGATCAGCCGGTGCTGGTTCTCGACATGGGCGCTCACCGCCTCGTCCACCAGCGCAAAGCCCTTCGGCGTCAGCGCGATGATGACGCTGCGCCGGTCGTCCGGATTGTGCGCGCGCTCGATGAGGCCAGCCTTTTCCAGCTGGTCGAGCCGGTTGGTCATGGTGCCGGAGCTGACCATCGTGGTGGCGAGCAGATCGCCCGGCGACAGCCGGTAGGGCGGGCCGGAACGGCGCAGCGTCGCCAGCACGTCGAAGCTTGCCGAATTGAGCCCGTGCGCGGCCAGGCCCTTCTCGGTCTCGCGGGCAAGATGCGTGCGCAGCCGCGCGAGACGCCCGAGCAGGCCCATCGGCGCGACGTCGAGGTCCGGCCGTTCGCGGTTCCATTGGGCGAGAATTCTGTCGACGTGATCCATGGCGGAACTAAAGGCGGAGATCATCTTGACGTCAAGATAAAATGCTATATCTTGACTTCAAGATTCTTTGTATGGAGATAAATCATGTCCCGCGCCTCGGACGCTCTTCTGACCGCCACCGCGCCCGCCATCTGGGGCAGCACCTATATCGTCACCACGGAGCTCCTGCCTGCCGGCTATCCGCTGACCGTCGCCATGCTGCGCGCACTCCCGGCCGGGCTTCTGCTGCTGCTCCTCGTCCGCCGGCTGCCCGAGGGCATCTGGTGGCCGCGCACCTTCCTGCTGGGAGGGCTCAACTTTTCGTTCTTCTGGGCAATGCTCTTCGTCTCCGCCTATCGCCTGCCGGGCGGCGTCGCGGCAACGGTCGGCGCCGTCCAGCCGCTGATCGTGCTGGGCCTGTCGCGCGCCGTGATGGGAACGGCGATCCGGCCGCTCTCGGTCCTGGCCGGCCTTGCCGGCATCGGCGGGGTGGCCCTGCTCGTGCTGACACCTGCCGCGAGCCTCGACCCGATCGGCATTGCGGCCGGCCTTGCCGGCGCCGTCTCCATGGCCTTCGGCACGGTGCTCTCGCGCCACTGGCAACCGCCGGTGCCGCCGCTGACCTTCACCGCCTGGCAGCTGACCGCCGGCGGCCTCCTGCTCGTGCCCGTCGCACTCGTCTTCGAGCCGGCCCTGCCGGCGCCGACGGCGGACAACCTCCTCGGCTTCGTCTATCTCGGCGTGATCGGCGCGGCGCTCACCTATATCGTCTGGTTTCGCGGCCTGTCGCGGCTCGGCCCGGCGATGATCTCGCCGCTCGGCTTCCTCAGCCCGCTCGTCGCCGTCGTGCTCGGCTGGGCGCTGCTCGGGCAGGATCTGAGCGCGCTTCAGATCGCCGGCATGGTGGTGGTGCTGGGCAGCGTCTGGCTCAGCCAGTGGGCGCAGGCGACCCCGGCGACGACTACGCCGCGCATGCCCACGCCCTCCGGCGCTCAGCCGTCAGCCTGCCGCTGACGCCCTTCCGCTACCCCTCGCCTTGTTCGGCATCACGCCCATTCGCCGGCGCGCATGACCGGCACGCGGCTTCCATCGGCGCGGATGCCGTCGATGTCCACCTTGTCGGAGCCGATCATCCAGTCGATATGGATGAGGCTTTCGTTGCCGCCCCGCGCCCGGATCTCTTCCGGCGTCAGGCTCGCGCCGTCGAGGAAGCACTTGGAATAGCACTGGCCGAGCGCGATGTGGCAGGAGGCGTTCTCGTCGAACAGCGTGTTGTAGAAGAGGATGCCGCTCGCCGAGATCGGCGAGGAATGCGGCACCAGCGCCACCTCGCCGAGCCGGCGCGCACCCTCGTCCGTATCCAGCACCTTGTTCAGGACCGCCTCGCCCTTCGAGGCCTTCGCCTCGACGATGCGGCCGCCCTCGAAGCGCACCCTTATGTCGTCGATCAGCGTGCCCTGGTGGGAAAGCGGCTTGGTGGAGGAGACATGGCCGTCCACGCGCAGCGCATGGGGCGTCGTGAAGACCTCTTCCGTCGGGATGTTGGGATTGCATGTGATGCCGTTCTTCGCCACGGAGGCGCCGCCGTGCCATTCGTGGCCGTCGGCAAGGCCGACCGTCAGGTCCGTGCCCGGCCCCTTGAAATGCAGGGCGGCGAAGCGCTCGCCGTTCAGCCAGGCCGAGCGCGCTGCAAGGTTCGCATTGTGCTGCGCCCAGGCGGCGACCGGATCGGCGACGTCGACGCGCGAGGCGGCGAAGATGGCATTGGCAAGCTTTTCCACCGCCGTATCCTCCGGATCGTTCGGGAAGACCTGCCTTGCCCAGGAGGGATTCGGATAGGAGACAATGTTCCAGTTGATATCGAAATTGGCGATCTTCTCCAGCGCCGGCTTGTAGGCGGTGGAGTTCGCCTTGTTGGCGCGGGCGACCTTCACCGGATCCTCGCCGGACAGCAGCATGGGATTGTCGCCGGCAATGGCAAGGCGCGCCGCGCCATTGGCATAGGCCTTGGCCATGCCCTCGTAGAGCCAGCCGGCGGCCCGGTCGAAGCTCTCGTCCGGCGCATGGTGGTAGCGCGCCAGCGTCGCCTCGTCGTCGGCATAGAAGGTGCTGACGAGGCCCGCGCCGGCCTTATAGGCGTGCTTTGTGATGAGGCGCGCGAGGGGGAGCGCGGCAATCGGCGCGGTCATCACGAGATCCTGCCCCTTCTGAAGCTGAAGGCCGACGCGCACGGCGACTTCGGCGAGCTTGTCGAGCTTTGCGGCGTCGACGGGGGAGGCGGAGTTGGCTGGATGGGTCATGGCATGCCTGTCTGGTTTGCGAACGATAAGGCGAACTTAGTGCGCCGGACGGCGGATGAGAAGGTCAGGCGACGACGGGCGCGGCGGTCGCCTTCAGCGCCGCCGCGGCGTCGCGCGGGGAAAGGCGCACCTGGAGCCCGCGCTGGCCGGCGTTCATGTAGACCGCCTCGTGCGCCAGCGCCGTCTCCTCGATCGCCGTCGGCACCTGCTTCCTCTGGCCAAAGGGGCTGATGCCGCCGACGACGAAGCCGGTCAGCCGCTCGGCATCGGCCGGCTTCATCATGTTCGCCGACTTGCCCTTGAAGGCGCTCGCCAGCTTCTTCATGCTGACCTCGCGGTCCGAGGGCACGATGACGCAGACCGGCTTGCCATCCACCTCCACCATCAGCGTCTTGAGCACGCGCGACGGGTCCTCCCCCAGCGCCGCGGCCGCCTGGATGCCGACGCGGTCGGCGCCGGGATCGTAGTCGTAGGCATGGACGGTGAAGGAAACACCGGCCTTCGCGAGGGCCTGGGTGGCGCGGGTAGTCTTGGACATGGGCAGGCCGTGACAAGTGAGATTAACGGCCCGCATGGGTGCAGGAGGGCAGGGCACGTGTCAATGCGCGTTTATTGCCCTCCCGCCTTCAAGCCCGTTCGAGCGCGACGGCGATGCCCTGTCCGACACCGATGCACATGGTGGAGAGCGAGCGCTTCTTGCCGGTGAGGCTGAGCTCCAGGGCGGCGGTTCCGGTGATGCGGGCGCCGGACATGCCGAGGGGGTGACCGAGTGCAATCGCCCCGCCGTTCGGATTGACGTGCTCGGCGTCGTCGGCGATGCCGAGTTGCCGGAGCGTCGCCAGGCCCTGGGAGGCGAAGGCCTCGTTGAGCTCGATCACGTCGAAGTCGGCGGGGGTGAGGCCGAGGCGGGCGTACAGGCGTTCGGTGGCCGCGACCGGGCCGATGCCCATGATGCGCGGCGGAACGCCCGCCATCGCGCCGCCGAGGATGCGGGCGATGGGCGTGAGGCCGTACTTTTTGACCGCCGCTTCGGAGGCTATGATCAGCGCCGCCGCCCCGTCGTTGACGCCCGACGCATTGCCCGCCGTCACCGTGCCGCCCTCCTTTTTGAAGGGCGTCGGCAGCCTGGCGAGCGCTTCGATCGTCGTCGCACGCGGATGTTCGTCCTTATCGACCACGACCGGATCGCCCTTCCGCTGCGGAATGGTGACCGGCACGATCTCCTTCGCCAGCCGTCCGTTCGCCTGCGCGGCGGCAGCTTTCGCCTGCGAGCGCACGGCGAAGGCATCCTGGTCCTCGCGCGAGACGGAAAAATCTTCCGCGACGTTCTCGCCGGTCTCGGGCATGGAATCGACGCCGTATTGCGTCTTCATCAGCGGATTGACGAAGCGCCAGCCGATGGTCGTGTCGTAGATCTCGGCGTTGCGCGAGAAGGCCGTCTCCGCCTTCGGCAGAACGAAGGGCGCGCGGCTCATGCTCTCCACGCCGCCGGCGATCATCAGCTCCGCCTCGCCCGCCTTGATGGCGCGGGCGGCGGCGATGACGGCGTCCATGCCGGAGCCGCAGAGCCGGTTGATCGTCGTGCCGGATACGGAAACGGGCAGGCCCGCCAAGAGGGACGACATGCGCGCGACATTGCGGTTGTCCTCGCCCGCCTGGTTGGCGCAGCCATAGACGACGTCGTCGACCGCTTCCCAGTCGATGCCGGCATTCCGCGCCATCAGCGCCTTCAGCGGGATGGCGCCGAGATCGTCGGCGCGCACGGCGGAAAGCGAACCGCCGAAGCGGCCGATGGGCGTGCGGATATAGTCGCAGATATAGGCTTCGGACATGGGTCTTCCTTTAAAGTTCCGGCACGACGAGATCGGCGACGGGGCCGTCGAGATGCAGCTTCGCGCCGGTCATGGCCTGCAGTTCCTCGATCGTCATGCCCGGCAGCTTCTCGCGCAGCACGAAGCGGCCGTCGGCAACGTCGATGACGGCATGGCTGGTATAGATGCGGGTGATGCAGCCGACGCCGGTGAGCGGGAAGGTGCAGCGCTCGACCAGCTTCGGCTCGCCCTTCTTCGTGACGTGCTCGGTGATGACGACGACCTGCCTTGCGCCGTGCACGAGGTCCATCGCCCCGCCGACGGCCGGCACGCCCTTGGAGCCGACGCGCCAGTTGGCGAGATCGCCGTTCTCCGCCACCTGGTAGGCGCCGAGGATGGCGACGTCGAGATGGCCGCCGCGCACCATGGCAAAGCTGTCGGCATGGTGGAAGAAGGCCGAACCCGGCTTCAGCGTCACGGCCTTCTTGCCGGCATTGATCAGGTCCCAGTCCTCCTCGCCTTCCGGCGGGGCCTCGCCGAAGTCGAGGATGCCGTTCTCCGTGTGGAAGATCGCCTCGCGGCCTTCCGGCTGGTAGCGCGCGACCATCTCCGGAAAACCGATGCCGAGATTGACATAGGCGCCGTCGGCGATGTCCTGCGCGGCGCGCCAGGCGATCTGGGCGTTGGAGAGTTTTATGTCTTCTCTGGTGTCGACGGTCATGCGTAGGCCACTCCTGCGCGGATGAGGTCTTCTTCCTGTTTCGGATCGGCGACTTCCACCACGCCGTCGACGAAGATGCCGGGGGTGACGACATGCTCCGGGTCGATGCCGCCCGGCTGCACCAGCTTCGAGACCTGCACGATGGTTCTCGCCGCCGCCATGCACATCAGCGGGCTGAAATTGCGGGCAGCCTTGTTGTAGGTGAGGTTGCCGTGCGTATCGCCGACATGCGCCTTGATCAGCGCGACATCCGCCTTCAGCCAGCGCTCCTGCACATACATGCGGCCATCGAATTCGGCGACCGGCTTGCCCTCGGCGAGCTCCGTGCCGTAGCTCGTCGGGGTGTAGAAGGCGGGAATGCCCGCCCCGCCGGCGCGGATGCGCTCGGCGAGCGTGCCCTGCGGCACCAGCTCCAGCTCGATCTCGCCTGCGAGATAGCGGTCGGTGAAGGCGCGCGGATCGGTGGAGCGCGGGAAGGAGCAGATCATCTTTCTGACCATGCCGGCGTCGATCATCGCGGCGATGCCGATGCGGCCGTTGCCGGCATTGTTGTTGATGACGGTGAGGTCCTTCGGACCCTTGTCGATCAGCGCGTGGATCAGCTCGATCGGCGCACCCGAGCCGCCGAAGCCGCCGATCATAACAACCGCACCGTCGCCAATCTCCGCGACGGCCTCCGCAAGGCTTCCGATGGTCTTGTCCATGCAAAAACTCCCGTTGTCGGCCACAGAGGTAAATCCGAATGGGAAAAGCGGCAACGGCTTTTGTGCGTTATTTGACTTTTGTTCAATATTCGCACAAAATGCGGCATCTCGGCGAACCGCACGCATGGCTGGAGGCATCGATGCGCGAAACGGACTTCATCGGCGGATTCGCCAAGGGGCTGAAGGTCATCGAGGCTTTCGGCGAGGCAAAGCCGCGCCTCACCATCACGGACGTCTCGAGGGAGACCGGCCTCGACCGGGCGACGGCGCGGCGCTGCCTGCTGACGCTCGCCGAACTCGGCTATGCCGCCTATGACGGAAAGTTCTTCGAGCTGACCCCGAGGATCCTGCGGCTCGGCCATGCCTATCTTTCCGCCACACCCCTGCCCCGGCTCGTGCAGCCCTATCTCGACCAATTGTCCGAGAAGGTCGGGCAGAGCGCGTCGGCCTCCGTGCTCGACGGGACGGAGATCGTCTACGTGGCGCGGGCCGCGCAGAAACGCGTCATGTCGATCAACCTGATGCCGGGCTCGCGGCTGCCGGCCTATTGCGCCTCGATGGGCCGCGTGCTGCTCGCCGCGCTGCCCGAGGCGGAAGCCCGTGCGATCGTCGAAGCCTCCGACCGGCGGGCGAACACGCCCTTCACCAAGACCGATCCGGATGCGCTGATGGAAGAATTCGCCCGTGTGCGGCGGAACGGGTATGGGCTGATCGACCAGGAACTCGAGATCGGCCTGCGCTCCATCGCCGTGCCGCTGGAAAATACCCGCGGGCGCGTCGTCGCCGCGCTCAACATCGGCGCGCCGGCCGCCCATGCGGCAACGGACGACATGGTCGAACGCTACCTGCCGGCAATGCGCGAGGTGCAGGCCGCGCTCAGGCAGGTGCTTGCCTGACCGCTCCTTGACAGGGACCGGGTGGCGACCCCACCTTTTGCACTGCACCAGGAGGCCGCCATGAGCGACGAGGAAAGCAAGCTCATCCGTACCAAGCGCCAATGGGCGGACCAGGGAAAATTCCTGACCGGCCGCGCGTTGCGGTCGCAAACCGACCGGCTGCCGCCCGGCCAGCACCTCGTCAAGAACTGGCCGGTGCTCGACCTCGGCCAGCAGCCGGTGATCCGGCCGGAAAGCTGGCGGCTCGACGTCAAAGGCGGCGCGGAGAACCCGATGTCGTTCAGCTGGACGGAGTTCCTGGCGCTGCCGCAGAGCCAGAAACGCTCCGACATCCACTGCGTGACCACCTGGTCGCGCTACGACAACCGCTGGGACGGCGTGGCGGCGCGCGACCTCATCGAGATCGTCGTGCCGCGCCGGCAAGCGAATTTCGTGATGCTGACGAGCTATGACGGCTACACGACCAACCTGCCGCTCGCCGATTTCGCCGCCGAGGACGCCATCCTCGCCACCCATTGGGAGGGCCGGCCGCTGTCCGTCGAGCATGGCGGGCCGATGCGCCTCGTCGTGCCGCACCTCTACTTCTGGAAGAGTGCCAAGTGGCTGGCGCGCATCGATTTCCTGCCCGGCGACCAGGCCGGCTTCTGGGAACGCAACGGCTACCACATGCGCGGTGATCCCTGGAGGGAAGAGCGCTATTCCAGCGACTGAGCCGCCAGCCGCGCGCGCTCCCTGAGCCGCCAGGCGCGCGGCGTGTCGCCCGTCTCGCGCAGGAAATAGCGGGAAAAATAGGCGGGATCGGCAAAGCCGAGGCGAAGGCCGATCTCCTGTGCCGGCCTCTCGGTGAAGACGAGCTCGCGCTTGGCCTCGTCTATCAGCTTGCGCCCGATATAGGTATGGGCCGTCAGACCCGTCGCCGCCTTGACGAGGCGATTGAGGTGCGTCGGCGAGACGCCGAGCGCCTGCGCGTAGAAATTCGCCGGCTTCTGGCTGCGGAAATGCTGCTGGATGAGGCCGTTCAGGCGTTCCATGCGCCGCGCCGTCCCGCCCAGGCCCTCCGCAGGATCGTCCCGGCTCCACAGCCGCGCCGAAAGCGTCAGCACGCAGGTGAGATAGGCCTCCATCAGGTCCGTGCGGCCGCTGCGCCGCCCCGCCCACTCGGCCGCGAGACGTTCGAGCGTCGAGACGACGAAGGCGCCTTCCGGGTCGCCGGGATCGAGCGGCGTCACGCGCGGTTCTGCCGTGAAACGCCCCGCCTGCCCGGAAAGGCGCAGGTGCGAGGCGAGCAGAGTGAAGACATAGCCGTCGATGTCCCGCGAAAAGCGGAAGCCGTGGCTGACCGCCGGCGGCACGGTGACGATGGCGGGCGGGGCGAGCGCCGACCGCTTCCCGCCGAACAGCGCATCGCCCGATCCGGACGAAATGTACAGGATCTGGAAGAAACCCTCATGCCGGTGCAGGCCGATCTCGTAGCGGTGCAGGCTGCTGCGCGACGGGATCGTTTCGCAGTGCAACCAGAAATCCGGCGCATTTCCGGTGCGTTCGCCGTAGAGATCGTAGGTCGGGACGGGTCTGGTCATCGCGGCGGCGCTGTTTCTCGATGTTCGATTTGTACAAGCTAAAGACCGATCCGTCCATTGCCCGGCCCCGCGCTTCTCCCTGACAATTTGCCGAATGCCAGTTTCGGGAGGACATCATGCGCGTTCAGGTCGCCATCATCGGCTCGGGTCCGTCGGGCCTCCTGCTCGGCCAGCTGCTCGGCAATGCCGGCATCGAGACGGCCATCCTCGACAAGTCGAGCCGCGAGCACATCCTCAGCCGCGTGCGCGCCGGCGTGCTGGAGGAGGGAACGGCGGGCCTGATGGACAAGGCCGGCGTCGGTGGTCGAATGCATGCGGAGGGCCTGCCGCATGACGGTTTCTCGCTCGCCTTCGACGGCCGCGATCACCGCATCGACCTTTTCGGCCTCACCGGCGGCAAGCGCGTCGTGGTCTACGGCCAGACGGAGCTGACGCGCGACCTGATCGAGCAGCGCGAGGCCGATAGCCGGCTCACGATCTACGAAGCCTCCAATGTGACCCCGCATGCCTTCGACGGCGAGGCGCCCTATGTGACCTACGAGAAGGACGGCCTCGCGCACCGCATCGACTGCGATTTCATCGCCGGCTGCGACGGCTTCCACGGGGCGAGCCGCAGGGCCGTGCCGAAAGGAGCGATCCGCACCTTCGAGAAGGTCTATCCCTTCGGCTGGCTCGGCATCCTTGCCGACGTGCCGCCGGTCAGCGACGAGCTGGTCTATGCCAACCATCCGCGCGGCTTCGCGCTCTGCTCCATGCGCTCGCACACCCGCAGCCGCTACTACATCCAGTGCGGGCTGGACGAGAAGATCGAGGACTGGCCGGACGGACGCTTCTGGGACGAGCTGCGCCGCCGGCTTCCCGCCCACCATGCGCAAGCGATGGTGACGGGGCCGAGCTTCGAGAAATCGATCGCGCCGCTGCGCTCCTTCGTCGCCGAGCCGATGCGCTTCGGACGGCTGTTCCTCGTCGGCGATGCGGCGCATATCGTGCCGCCCACCGGGGCCAAGGGGCTGAACCTTGCGGCGAGCGACGTGCACTACCTCTTCTCCGGCCTCGCGGAGCACTATCGGGACCGTTCGAACGCCGGCATCGACGCCTATTCGGCGCGGGCGCTCGCCCGCGCCTGGAAGGCCGTGCGCTTTTCCTGGTGGATGACGACCATGCTGCACCGCTTCCCCGATACCGGCGATTTCGACCAGAAGATCCAGGAGGCCGAGCTGGACTATCTCACCCATTCGCGCGCCGCGGAGACGGTGCTGGCGGAAAACTATGTCGGTCTGCCCTACTGACGCGCCGCCCAGGCGGCGACCGAGTCGACCATCGCCGCATGGTGCTCCGGCGCATCGGCCAGCGCAGCAAGCTCCCAGAGGCGATGCACGCCGGTCAGAAGCCGGATGCGGGCACGATCCAGCCTGCGGCGGGTCAGCCGCTCGTAGCCGTCGACGATGCGGGCGGTGAGGTCCGGGCTGATGAAGTTGGAATAGATGAAATCCTGGTGCAGCGGGCCGAAACCGGAATCGGCGAAGTCGTAGATGCCGTTGAGCCGTCCTGCCGCGGCATCGAAGGCCATGTTCCAGCCGTGGCCGTCGAAGAAGCCGTAGATTTCCCCATAAGGATCCGGCGGAAGGCTGCGCCAGCCCGCGATGACCTCATTCGCGAAGGCGTGCAGGTTTTCCGGCAGAAGCGGCAGGGCTCTTGCCGCAATCGTCCCGGCGTCGAGCCAGCGCTCGACGGGCCGCGCGCCCGCCGCTTCCATCGCGGTGCGGTCGAGCACGTGCAGTTCCGCATAGAAGCGGGCCATCGCCTCGCCGAGCGCCTGCCGCGCCGGTTCCGCCAGGGCCTCGTACCCCGCCGTCTCCAGATGCCCGCCGGGAATGATGACGTGCTCTGAGAAGAGCGGTGGGCCCTCGTGCAGGCGAAGGTCCGGGACGCGCATCGATACGTGCGGGCGCACGGCGGCGAGGATCGCGGCCTCTCGGCAGAGCGCCCGTTCCGCGACCTCGCCCCGCGGGAACTTGAAGACGAGGCGGCCGTCCACCGCGACGGCGCGCGAATGCCAGCCGCCCGGCAGCGGTTCGAAGGCGGCACCGGCAAGCTCGGGGTGCACGGCGACGATCGCGTCGCGAAACGGGTCGAGGTCGTTGGCCATGGCCCCTCGTAGCCGAACGACCGGATGCGCTCAAGCCGCGGGCGAGACCTTGCCGGCCACCTCGCGGATCGTCTGCATCAGGATGGCGAGCGGCATCGAAGGCACGGCGTCGGTGCGCATGGTGAGGCCGACCGGCCCTTTCGTTTCGCCGGTGTCGACCGGCAGCGCGGCCAGCTTGCCCTCCGCGATGTCCGCCGCGACGACCCCTTCGGAGATGATCCAGATCGCGTCGCTTTCGCGCACGAAGGCGCGGCCGAACGCGTCGGAGACGGTCTCGATCTGGTTGGGCAGGCCGGCGATGCCGTTGGCGATCAGGAACCTTTCGACGAAGGGACGGATGATAGAGGCGCGCGTCGGCATCAGCACGGGATAGGCATCGAGGCCGGCGAAGGCCGAGCCGCCGGAAAGCAGCGGATGGCCGGCGCGCACGCAGAAGACGACCTTCTCCGAATAGAGGTGCTCGAAGGAGAAGCCCGCCATCTTCTCCGGTGCCGCCAGGCGCCCGACGACGAGATCGAGGTCGCCGACGCGCAGCTGCTCGAGCAGGACGGCATTTTCGCCCGTGACGATCTTGATGCGCGCTCCGGTGCCCTCTTCGAGGAAGAGGCGCATCGCTTTCGGCATGATGCGCGTCGAGACGGTCGGGAGCGCGCCGATGCGGATCGGCGGGGCATCGCCGGATAGCGCCTGCGAAACGGAATCGAAGCCTTGCCGCAGCGCCGTCAGCGCCGCGCCGGCGTGTTTCAGGAAGACCTCGCCGTAGCGGGTGATCTTGATGCCGCGGCCCTCGCGCTCGAAGACCGCAACCCCCAGGACCTCCTCCAGTTCGCGGATCGTCTTCGTCACGGCGGGCTGGCTGACATGCAGGAGTTCGGCCGCCTTCATGACGCTCTTCTGGCGCGCCACCTCGACAAAGGTTTGCAGATGGCGGAACTTGATACGGCTGTCGACCATGGCTTTTCATAACCCTCAAGTTTATGAAACGGCATGAAATATCATTTTACCTAACCAGATCAAGGGATCAATCTGCGGAAACCGGAGGAGACAGAAGTGCAGTTCGCAACCGTCAACGACGTCATCCTGCATCATCAGCTGATCGGCGGGCCCGCCGGCCGGCCGGCGATCGTCTTTTCCAATTCGCTCGGCACCGACTTCCGCATCTGGCGCGACGTCGTGGTGCGGCTTGCCGGCGAGTTCCCGATCATCATCTATGACAAGCGGGGCCACGGCCTCTCCGATCTCGGGCAGGTGCCCTATTCGATCGACGACCACGTGCTCGACCTTGCGGCGCTGCTCGACCGGTTCGACGTGAAGGACGCGGTCATCTGCGGCCTCTCGGTCGGCGGCATGATCGCGCAGGGGCTTGCCGCCAAGCGCGCGGACCTTGTGAAGGCGCTCGTCCTCTGCGACACGGCGCACAGGATCGGTACCGCCGAGATGTGGAACGCCCGCATCGAGAGCGTCGAGGCGAAGGGCATCGAGAGCCTTGCCGACGGCGTCATGGAACGCTGGTTCACGCCGGCCTTCCGCCGGCCGGAGAACGCCGCCTATCACGGCTACCGCAACATGCTGACACGCCAGTCGGCGGTGGGCTATACCGCGACCTGCGCGGCGCTGCGGGACGCGGACCTCACCGAATCCACCAGGCGCATCCGCGTGCCGACGCTCTGCGTCGTCGGCGACCAGGACGGCTCCACTCCGCCGGATGTCGTGCTGTCGATGGCGAAGCTCATACCGGGCGCCCGCTACGAGGTCATCGAGGATGCCGGGCACATTCCCTGCGTCGAGCAGCCGGAGATCCTCGCCGGAATGATCCGCGCCTTCATCGCCACCCTACCTGCCGGAGACGAGCCACATGGCTGACGCCCATACCTTTTCCGACCGCTACCGCCAGGGCATGGTGACCCGCCGGGCGGTGCTCGGCGACAATCATGTCGATCGCGCCTCCTCGTCCGCCACCGCCTTCGACCAGCCCTTCCAGGAACTGATCACCGAGAGCGCCTGGGGCACGGTCTGGTCGCGGCCGGGCTGGACGAAGCGCGAGCGCTCCTTGGTGACGATCGCGCTGCTCGCCGCGCTCGGCCACGACGAGGAGGTGGCGATGCATGTGCGCGCTACGGCGAACACCGGCGCAAGCCGCGAGGACATCGCAGAGGCGCTGCTGCACGTGGCGATCTATGCCGGGGTGCCGGCGGCCAACCGGGCGATCAAGGTCGCCAAGCACGTCTTCGAGGAGATGGACGCCGAGAAGGCGGCCTGAGGCGGACATGACGGACCTTTCCAACAAGAAGCCCGAGACGGGCGCCTTCTTCTCCCGCGACCGGCTCTGGCATCCGCCGGGGCTGACGCCCGGCTACAAGACCTCCGTGCTGCGTTCGCCGCAGAAGGCGCTGCTCTCGCTCGACGGCACGATCTCCGAGATCACCGGGCCGGTCTTCGGCCATTCCCTGCTGGGCGAGCTCGACAACGACCTCATCCACAATTTCGCAAGGCCGGGCGAAAGCGCGATCGGCGAGCGCATCATCGTGCACGGGCGCGTGCTCGACGAGCGGGCGCGGCCGGTGCCGGGCGTCCTGCTCGAATTCTGGCAGGCCAATGCCGGCGGCCGCTACCGCCACAAGAAGGAAACCTATCTCGCCCCGCTCGATCCGAATTTCGGCGGCTGCGGGCGCACCATCACCGACGCGGACGGCTATTATGCCTTCCGTACCGTCAAGCCCGGCCCCTATCCCTGGCCGAACGGCGTCAACGACTGGCGCCCGGCGCATATCCACTTCTCCGTCTTCGGCCACGGCTTCGCCCAGCGGCTGATCACGCAGATGTATTTCGAGGGCGACCCGATGATCTGGAAATGTCCCATCGTCCAGACGATCCCGGACAAGGCGGCGATCGAGCAGCTGGTGGCGGCGCTCGACTGGGGCAACACGATCCCCATGGATGCGCGCGCCTACAAGTTCGACATCGTGCTGCGCGGCCGCCGTTCGACGCTCTTCGAGAACCGGATGGAGGGCAACTGATGGTCCAGCCGCTCGGTTACCTCAAGGAAAGCCCCTCGCAGACGGCGGGGCCTTATGTCCATATCGGCCTGACGCCGAACTTTTGCGGCATCGGCGGCGTCTACGATGGCGATCTCGGCGCCACGATGGTGAACGACAGGACGCTCGGCCGGCGCATCGCCATTACCGGCCGCGTGCTCGACGGCACGGGCACGCCGCTGAAGGACGCGCTCATCGAGATCTGGCAGGCGGACGCGGCCGGCCTCTACAACAGCCCCTCGGAGCTGCGCGGCAGCGCCGATCCCAACTTTTCCGGCTGGGGCCGCTGCGCCACCGGCGGGGAAACCGGCGAATACCGCTTCGAGACGGTCAAGCCGGGCCGCGTGCCCTTCCGCGACGGCCGTCTCATGGCACCGCACATCTCGTTCTGGATCGTCGCCCGCGGCATCAATCTCGGCCTCAACACGCGCATGTATTTCGGCGACGAGGCGGCCGCAAACGCCGAGGACCCGGTGCTCGCCCGCATCGAGCACCAGGTACGCGTGCCGACGCTGATCGCGGCGGCGGATGGTGACACGTACCGGTTCGACATACACTTGCAGGGGGAGAAGGAGACGGTGTTCTTCGATATCTAGGGGGATCGCCTATAGTGCGTTCTTCGCTCCGCGCCCGCCGTGCCCTCGAAAGCGTATCCCATGACCGTCTCGCCCTTCGACCATCCCTATCTCTCCGGCCTTCTCGGCGACGAGGAAGTGGCCACCCTGTTTTCCGCGGCGGCGGAGCTCGAGGCCATGCTCGCCTTCGAGGTGGCGTTGGCGAAGGCGCAGGCGACCGAGGGCATCATACCGGCCGAGGCGGCGCGTATGATTGCCGAGGCAGCGCATCGCTTCTCCCCGGATGTCGCGCGCCTGCGCGAGGCGACGGCGCGCGACGGCGTGGTGGTGCCGGAGCTCGTGCGCCAGCTGCGCGCCGCCGTCGGCGAGCCGCACGGCAAGCATGTGCATTTCGCCGCCACCAGCCAGGACGTCATCGACAGCGGCCTGATGCTGCGCCTTGGGCGCGTGCTGCCGGTCCTCGCAGAACGGCTGGAGGCGCTGGCCGGCCATCTCAACGGGCTTGCCGCCGATTTCGGCAAGCGCGAACTTATGGGGCGGACGCGCATGCAGGCGGCGATCCCGATCACGGTTGCCGAACGCATCGCTTCGTGGCGCGCGCCTCTGGAGCGCCATGCCGAACGCTTGAAAGGCTTTTCGAAGACCGGCCTTGCCGTACAGTTCGGCGGCGCGGCCGGCACGCTGGACAAGCTCGGCGACAAGGCGCCGGCGGTGCGCGCCGCGCTCGCCCGCGAAATCGGCCTTGCCGACGCGCCGCAATGGCACAGCCAGCGCGACCGCATCATGGAACTCGGCGGCCTGCTGGCGGCCATAGCCGGCAGCCTCGGCAAGATCGGGCAGGACATCGCGCTCATGGCCGGCCACGGCGACGAGATCGCGCTTTCGGGCGGCGGCGGTTCCTCGGCCATGCCGCACAAGCAGAACCCCGTCGCCGCCGAAGCGCTCGTGACGCTCGCCCGCTTCAACGCGGCGCAGCTCGGAGGGCTGGCGCAGGCGGCGGTGCACGAACAGGAGCGCTCCGGCGCGGCCTGGACGCTGGAATGGCTGATCCTGCCGCAGATGGCCGTTGCCTGCGGGGCGGCCCTCCGCCTTGCCGGAGAACTGCTCGCCGCCATCCGGCGGCTCGGTGCCGCCTAGCTAATTTCATAATTTCTAAGTTATGCAATTGGCCGATATTTTCATTTTACATCACCGTTTCATCTGGCAATCTGACAAAACGCTAGTTTGGGACTGGACCGGACGCCGGCGGGAGGCTGGCCTTTCAGGGAGGAAGACATGAGGAAACTTGCGATTGCGGCGTTCGCGGCTGCGCTGATGGGCGGCGCTGCCCATGCGGATACGATCAAGGTGGGCGTCGTCGGGCCGTTCTCCGGCCCCTTCGCGCTGCAGGGCAAGAATTTCAAGGCCGGCATCGACGCCTACATGGCGCTGAACGGCAACACGGTCGGCGACGACACGATCGAGGTCATCTACCGCGACATCCCGGCCGCCGATCCCGCACAGTCCAAGGCGCTGTCGCAGGAACTCGTGGTCAAGGAGGGCGTGCAGTATCTCGCCGGCTTCTACTTCACGCCGGACGCCATGGCCGCCACGCCGCTTCTGGAGCAGGCGAACGTGCCGATGGTGGTGATGAACGCCGCCACCTCGGCCATCGTCACCAAGAGCCCCTATGTGGTGCGCACCTCCTTCACCACCTGGCAGACCTCGACACCCATCGCCAAGGTCGCCTTCGACGGCGGCACGAAGAAGGTCATCTCGGTCGTCAGCGACTACGGGCCCGGCGTCGATGCGGAAGCCGCCTTCAAGGCCGGTTTCGAGGCGGCGGGCGGCGAGATCGTCGAGGCGATCCGCATGCCGCTGCAGACCAACGACTTCTCGCCGATCATGCAGCGCATCAAGGATTCGGGCGCCGAGGGCGTCTTCGCCTTCCTGCCGTCGGGCCCGACGACGCTCGGCTTCGTCAAGGCCTTCAACGAGAACGGCCTGAAGGATGCCGGCATCAAGTTCTTCGCGCCCGGCGACCTGACGCAGGAATCCGACCTGCCGGCCCTCGGCGAGGCGGCGCTCGGCCTCCAGACCACCTTCCACTATGCCGTCTCGCACGACTCCGCCGAGAACAAGAAATTCGTCGAGGCGGCCGGCAAGGCCATCGGCAACCCGGCGGAACTGTCCTTCCCCGCCGTCGGCGCCTATGACGGCATGCATGTCATTTACAAGATGATCGAGGCGACGGGCGGCGAGCAGGACGCGGCCAAGGCCGTCGAGGCCGTCAAGGGCCTTTCCTGGGAAAGCCCGCGCGGGCCTGTCACGATCGATCCGGAAAGCCGCCACATCACGCAGAACATCTACCTGCGCGAAGTGGCGAAGGCCGCGGACGGCACCTATTACAACAAGGAGGTCCAGACCTTCGAGAAGCAGGGCGATCCGGGTCTGGCGGCGCAGTAAGGCGGTCGGCGCGGGAGGCGGTGGATCCTCGGGTCAAGCCCGAGGATGACGGAAAGGAGGAGAGGTCGCGAGCCCATTGAACGGCGCGGCATGCGGAACGGTTACCTTGATCCGCCATGCTTTTCTTCTTTCGTCATCCTCGGGCCTGACCCGAGGATCCATCGGCCCGGCCCGCTTCAATCAGGACAGGAACATGCAAACGGTCTTCAGCATAGGTGTCGATGCGCTTGCCTATGGCATGGTGCTCTTCGTCATCTCCATCGGCCTTTCGGTGACGATGGGGCTGATGCGGGTCGTCAACCTAGCGCACGGCGCCTTCGCCATGATCGGCGGCTACATCGCCTCCTATGCCGCGCGGGACCTCGGCCTTGCCTATGCGCTCGCCGTGCTCCTTGCCGTCTTCGGCACGATCCTCATCGCCATTCCGGTCGAGCGCTTCCTCTACCGCCGCATCTACGGCCAGCCGGAGCTGACGCAGGTGCTGATGACGATCGGCATCACCTTCTGCATCATCGGCATCGCCAACTACGTCTTCGGCCCGACGCTGAAGACCATCCCGACGCCGGACGCGCTGCGCCAGTCGGTCAGCCTCGGCTTCCGCACCGTCTCGGCGCACCGTCTCTTCGTCATCGGCTGCGGCCTCGCGGTGGCGCTCGGCCTCTGGTACTTCATCGAGCGCACCGCCTTCGGCGTGAAGCTGCGCGCGGCCGTCGACAACGCGGCGATGGCCGCGGCGCTCGGCGTGAAGACGCAGGTCGTCTATGCCGTCAGCTTCGCCGTCGCCGTCGGCCTTGCCGCCTTCGGGGGCGTGGTCGGCGCGGAGCTGCTGCCGATCGAGCCCTATTACGCGCTGCGCTACATGGTGACCTTCCTCGTCGTCGTCTCGGTCGGCGGGGCAGGCTCCATTCCGGGCGCGCTCGCCGCCTGCCTGCTGCTCGGCGCCATCGACACGACGGGACGCTACCTCATGCCGGAATTCGGCGAATTCTTCTTCTACCTTGCGGTGATCGCCATCGTCTGGATCTTCCCGCGCGGCCTTGCAGGAAGGGCCAAATGATGGCGCTCGCAACCAATTCCGAAACCGTCTCCACCGCCGGTGACCGCCGCGCAAGGCTGACGCGCGATGCGATCGGCGTCCTCGTCATCCTCGCCTTCGCCGTCGCCGGCTATCTTCTCTTCCCGAACAACCTGGCGCTGTTGACCCGCATCACGGCGATCGCGCTGCTGGTGCTCTCGCTCGACCTCGTCACCGGCTATTGCGGCGTGGCGACGCTCGGCCATGCGGCGCTCTTCGGCGCGGGGGCCTATGGCGCGGGCATCGCGGCGGCGCATTTCGGCATCACCGACCCGATCGCCATGCTGGCCGTCGGCATCGTGGCGGGCGCGCTCGCCGGCCTCGTTTCCGGCGTCGTCGTGCTCAGGGCGCACGGCCTGCCGCAGCTCGTGCTTTCCATCGCCATCATCCACCTTGCCCACGAGGCGGCCAACAAGGCGTCCGGCTGGACCGGCGGCAGCGACGGCCTTGCCGGCATCATGCCGGACGCCGTCTTCGGCATCTGGCAGTTCGATCTGTGGGGCCGCACCGCCTATGTCTTCGGCATAGTCCTGCTCGTCGCCGCGTTCGTCGTCCTGCGCCAGATCGTGCGCTCGCCCTTCGGCATGCTGTGCAGCGGGATCCGGCAGGATCCGGTGCGCGTGCGCGCCATGGGAGCCTCGGTGCACGGCACATTGATCAGGATGTACGCCATTTCCGGCGCCGTCGCCGGCGCGGGCGGCGCGCTCAACGCCATCTCGACCCAGGTCGTCGGCCTCGACAGCCTGTCCTTCACGCTGTCGGCGGAAGCGCTCGTCATGCTCGTGCTCGGCGGCACCGGCTCGCTCTACGGCGCGCTGATCGGCACCGTCGCCTTCCTGTGGTTCGAGGACGTCGTCTCGGCGGCCAACCCGTTCCACTGGCTCACCATCGTCGGCGCGCTGCTGATCGCCGTCGTGCTCTTCGCACCCAAGGGTCTCTACGGCTCGCTCGCCGCCCTTCTCGAACGCCGCGAGAGGAAAGGCCGATGAGCGCGATCTTCGACGTCCGCAACCTGAAGAAGACGTTCGGCGGCCTTGCCGTCACCAACGACGTCTCGCTCTCGATGGCGCTGGGCGACCGGGTCGCGCTGATCGGTCCGAACGGCGCCGGCAAGACGACCTTCGTCAACCTCGTCACCGGCAATCTGCTGCCCGGTTCCGGCAGCGTGACGCTGGGCGGCGAGGACGTGACGCGCCTCGGCCCGACGGAGCGCGTGCGCCGCGGCCTCGTGCGCTCTTTCCAGGTCACGCGCCTCTTTTCCGAGATGACGCCGGAGGAGCATGTGGCGCTCGCCATCCTCCAGCGCGAGGGCCGGTCCGGAAAGATGTTTGCAAGCCACCGCGCCATGCCGGACGTCATGGACGAGACGCATGCGCTGCTTACGCGGCTCGGCATCGCCCAGCTTGCCCGCCACAGGGTCAGCGAGATCGCCTACGGCCAGCAGCGCCTCTTGGAGCTGGCGCTCGCCCTCGCCCTGAAACCGAAGGTGCTGCTGCTCGACGAACCGGCCGCAGGCGTGCCGCAGAGCGATACGGCGCGCATCGAGCAGGCGATCGCCGACCTGCCGGCGGACCTTGCCGTGCTGATGATCGAGCACGACATGGACCTCGTCTTCCGCTTCGCACGGCGCGTCGTCGTGCTGGCGGCGGGCGAGATCATCTTCGACGGATCGCCGGACGCCGTGACGAAGGACGCCCGCGTCCGCCAGGCCTATCTCGGGAGCTATGCCGATGCCCGCAGCGTCGCTTGAAATCTCCGGTCTTTCCGCCGGCTACGGCCCGACGCGGGTGCTGGAGGACATTTCCTTTTCCGCCCCCGCCGGCCGGCGCCTTGCCGTGCTCGGCCGCAACGGCATGGGCAAGTCGACGCTCTTCGCCACGCTCGCCGGCCAGACGAAGCGCTATGGCGGGCACATCCGCCTCGGCGGGGAGGCGATCGAGGGCACCGACAGTTCCTCGCGGGCGCTGAAGGGCCTCGGCTATGTGCCGCAGTCGCGCGACGTCTTCCCGACGCTGACCGTCGAGGAGAACCTCTTCGTCGGGCTGAAGGCGCGGCCGCGCTCGGCCGTCGAGGAAGCCTACGCGATGTTCCCGCGCCTCAAGGAACGGCGTAAGAACCTCGGCTCGCAGCTTTCCGGCGGCGAGCAGCAGATGCTGACGACGGCGCGCACCATTCTCGGCCGGCCCTCGGTGCTGCTGCTCGACGAGCCGCTGGAGGGCCTCGCCCCCGTCATCTGCGAGGAGCTGATGGCAGCCTTCGGCACGCTCGCGGCCTCGGGAGAAATGACCATCCTCCTCGTCGAGCAGCGCATCCAGAGCGCGCTGGATTTCGCCGACGAGGTGATCGTTCTGGAGCGCGGCCGCATCGCCTGGACCGGCACGCCGGCCGAACTCTCAGCCGATCCCCATACGGTGGAAAGCCTGCTCGGCGTCGGCGGGCTGCACTGAATTCATACGATTTTCGTTATGAATTGCGGCCGCCATTTCATTTTACATCACCGCTCCGCCTGTCAGATTGTTGCCTGAACATCCGCAAGACCCGGTTCGAGGAGACCGGGCCATGCGGACCGGCTGCCGGACGAAGGGGAGGTTCCGATGGGCAGGCACGAAGGCGATCGCGCGGGGGCGCCGGCGATGACGGCGGGCGGCGCGCTGCTCGCCCGGCTGAAGGCGGTCGGCGTCGACTATATCTTCGCCAATTCCGGCACGGACTTTCCGCCGATCATCGAGGGCCTTGCCGAAGCGGAAGCGAGGGGCATCGACCTGCCGCAGGCGCTCGTCATGCCGCACGAATCGGCGGCGATGGGCATGGCGCACGGCTATTACCTGGCGACCGGCCGCGCGCAGGCGGTGATGGCGCACACCAATGTCGGCCTCGCCAACTGCGCGATCGGCGCCATCAACGCCGCCACGGAGCATGTTCCCGTCCTCCTCTTCTCCGGGCGCACGCCCGTCACGGAGCGCGGGCGCAAGGGCTCGCGCACCGTGCCGATCGGCTGGGGACAGGAGATGCGCGACCAGGCGGCGCTGGTGCGCGAGGCCTGCAAGTGGGACGATGAACTGCGCTTTCCCGAGCATATTCCGCAGATGGTCGACCGGGCCCATGCGATCGCCTGTTCCATTCCGCGCGGCCCCGTCTATATGAGCCTGCCGCGCGAAGTGCTCTGCCGGCCCTGCCCGACCGAGGGACTGGAAGCGCCCGCCACCATGGCGCCGGCCCTTGCCGCGCCCGCTCCCGCGGCGATTGCGGAGGCGGCGCGCCTGCTGGCGGAGGCGGAAAATCCCGTCATCTTCGCCCAGCGCGGCGCCGGCTCCGCGGATGGCTTTGCCGCGCTGGCGGCGCTTGCCGCCGATTGGGGCATTCCCGTCTGCCAATACTGGGCCGTGCAGCTTGCCATCGCCACGGACCATCCGATGGCCGCGCAGGCCGATCCGAAGCCGCTGCTCGACGAGGCGGACGTGATCTTGGTGCTCGATGCGCTCGCCCCGTGGTCGCCGGACATCCATCCCCTGAAATCCGGCTGCAAGGTCATCCAGCTGGCGCAGGACCCGCTCTACCAGCGCCAGCCGGTGCGCTATTTCCGCTCGGACGTGACGCTCGCCTGCGATGTCGATTCGGGGCTGCTTGCCCTGAAGGCGGCGATGGAGCCGCTTCTGGCGTCCCATCGTGCCAAGGCGGAAAGCCGCGCCGCGGCCGTCGCGGAACGCAACCGCGCAGCCCGCGCGAACGCGCTGGACAACGCCCGGCGCGGCGGCGGCACGCCGATGACGCGGGACTTCGTCGGCCTCACGCTTTCAGACGCGCTGGCCGGGCGCGAGGCCGCCGTGCTCTCCGAGCTCGGCTGCCCCATGGCGCCGATGACCCTCACCCACCACCAGGCCTGGTATCAGGAGCCGCATTCCGGCGGGCTCGGCTGGTCCTTCCCGGCCGCGCTCGGCATGCAGCTCGCGCGGCGCGACCGGCTCACCGTCGCCACCATGGGCGACGGATCCTACATGTTCGCCAATCCCGTTGCCTGCCACCAGATCGCCGAGGCGCTGGGGCTGCCGATCCTCCTCGTCATCGTCAACAATGCGGAATGGGGCGCGGTGCGCCAGTCGGTAATCGGCCTCTACCCGGACGGCTATGCGGCGAGGACCAACCGCATGCCGCTGACCGCGCTCTCGCCGGTGCCCGATTTCGTCAAGGTCGCGGAAGCGAGCCGCGCCCATGCCCGGCGCGTCACCGACGGCGCCGACCTTGCGGGCGCGATTGACGAGGCGATCGCGCATATCGAGACGAAGCGGACGCTGGCGCTGCTCGACGTCCGGATCCGCGCCTGATTCCATTCCATGGGAGGAGGAAACCATGCCCGAACGTGCCACCACCGAATTCTGGAAGGACCTGAAGCCGATCGACAAGGTGTTCCAGCCCGATGCCCTGCCGGAAGTCTACCTGCAGGACGCGCCGACCGAGGACGAGCGCTACTACGTGCCCTTCACCGAGACGGTCTTTTCCCGTCCGCTCTGGATTTCGCCGACGCAGAACAAGTGGTGCGACATCCTGATGGCCAGGAAGGCGGGGCTCGTGAACCGCCATTACCACCCGCACGAGGTTTTCGCCTATACGATCTCCGGCAAGTGGGGATACCTGGAGCACGACTGGACGGCGACGGCGGGCGACTTCGTCTACGAGACGCCCGGCGAGGGCCATACGCTCGTCGCCTACGAGCACGAACAGCCGATGAAGGTGTTCTTCCAGGTCAAGGGCCCGCTCATCTGGCTCGACGAGAAGGGCGAGCCGGACGGCTTCTTCGACGTGCACAACTACATCGCGCTCTGTCGCGACCACTACGAGAGGGTCGGCCTCGGGCGGGACTATGTGGAGCGTCTGTTCCGATAGCCTGTTCCGTCGGGAACAGCGGCGGGAAGGGGGATGTGCGACCTTCCGATCACCGGATGAGAGAGGCTCATCCCCAACCGATCAGGAGAGACCCATGCGCAAGATCATCGTTTCCGCCGCCATCGCAGCCATCGCCGCCGTTTCCTTCGCCGCCCCCTCGCAGGCCGGCTACTACAGCTACGGCTACAAGCCGCACTGCTTCGTCAAGAAGGTGAAGTCCTACGACTACTACGGCAACGTGATCATCAAGAAGATCAAGGTCTGCAAGTAACGCAGCCGCCAATCTCCCGAAGCCCCGGACGTTCCCTGCGTCCGGGTCTTTCTTTCTGCGGGGTGCCCTGTCCTATCTGGTGGCTCAGTAACCCGCGCTGCGGTCGACAAGGTGCTCCAGCGGCTTGCCGCTTTCGTGCCGTTCGATCTGCCGGGCGACGTGGCGGAAGAGCGCGGCGACATCCGATGCCGCCGCGGCGTGCGGCGTGAGGAAGACCTTGTCCATCGCCCAGAGCGGGCTTTCGAGCGGCAGCGGCTCCTGCTCGAAGACGTCAAGCGAGGCGCCGTGCAGCGTGCCGTCGTTGATCGAGGCGACGATCTCGGCCTCCACCTGGCTGCCGCCGCGGCCGGCATTGATGAAGACCGGCGCGCCGAACGGCCCCTTGCGGCTGAGGCGGGTGAAGAGACCGGTATTGAAGATGCCTTTCGTGTCCGGCGTCAGCGGCAGGAGGCCGACGAGGAAATCCGTCCTTGCAAGGAAGGCGTCGAGGCCGGCCTCGTCATAGGTCTCGAAGCCTTCCACCTTGCGGCCGCTCTTCGACCAGCCGACCACGTTGAAGCCGAGCGTCTTCAGCTTCATCGCCGCATCCTGCCCCAGCACGCCGAAGCCCATGATGCCGACGGTGACTTCCTTGGCCTCCGGCTGGGCAAGCTCGCGCCAGATGCGCTTTTCCCGCTGCACGGCATAGGCCTGATGCTGGCGCAGATGGAGAAGACACTGGAGGACCACCCATTCGCTCATCCGCGTCGTCAGCGTCTCGTCGACGAAGCGCACAAGCGGCACGTCCGGCAGGCCGGGCAGCGCCAGCACATGATCGACGCCGGCGCCGCCGGAGAAGACGACCTTGAGGTCCCCGGCACGGGAGAAGAGGTCGGCGCCCGGCTTCCAGACCACGGCATAATCGACGCCGGAAAGGTCGCGGTTGCGGTTTCCGGGATGCAGCACGTTGATCACTTCCCGGCCGGGAAAGGCGTCCTTGAGCGCGGCTGCCACCTGCTCCTGATCGAATTTCAGATCGATGATGACCGGGCTTTTCGTCGGCATTCCATTTCCTGCTACTGGCTGACGGTCTCGCTGCGGACCGCCTCGAGATTGAAGGCTGCGGCCATCAGGGCCCTGGTATAGGCTTCGTTCGGCCGCTCGATGATGTCCTTCGCCGGCCCCTTCTCCACCACGCGCCCGCCGCGCATGACGATGATGTCGTTGGCAAGCGCCCGCACGACCTTGAGGTCGTGGCTGATGAAGAGGTAGGCAAGGTTGTGCCTGGCCTGGAGGTCGCGCAGAAGCTCGACCACCTGCGCCTGCACGCTCATGTCGAGCGCCGAGGTGGGCTCGTCCAGCATGACGAATTCCGGCTTGAGCACCATGGCGCGGGCGATGGCGATGCGCTGGCGCTGGCCGCCGGAAAATTCGTGCGGGTAACGCCAGCGGGTCGCCGGGTCGAGGCCGGTTTCCTCGAGGGCGGCGGCGACGCGGCGGTCGCGCTCGGCCTCGGAGAGCGATGGTTCGTGGATCTTCAGGCCTTCCGCCACGATGTCGGCGACGGACATGCGCGGGGAGAGCGAACCGTAGGGATCCTGGAAGACGATCTGCATGCGGCGGCGGAGCGGCCGCATTTCCGAGAAGGAATGGCCGGCGATGTCCTGGCCGACGAAGGCGATGCGGCCCTTCGACGAGATGAGCCGCGTCAGCGCCAGCCCGAGCGTCGTCTTGCCGGAGCCGGATTCCCCGACGACGCCGAGCGTGTGGCCGGCGCGCAGCTGCAGGTCGATGCCGTCCACGGCCTTCACGTGGTCAACGACGCGGCGGAGGAACCCCGCCTTGATCGGGAACCAGACCTTCACGCCCTCGGCCTCGACGACGACGGGCTGGCGGTCGTCGGCCGGGCGCGGCTCGCCCTTCGGCTCCGAAGCCAGCAGGTGGCGCGTATAGGCGTGCTGCGGATCGGCGAATATCTCCTCGACCGGGCCGGTCTCGACGATCTTCCCCTTGGTCATCACGCAGACCCGGTCGGCGAATTTTTTGACGATGCCGAGGTCGTGGGTGATGAAGAGCATGGACATGCCGTGCTCTTCCTTGAGGTTCTTCAGGAGTTCGAGGATCTGCGCCTGCACGGTGACGTCGAGCGCCGTCGTCGGCTCGTCGGCGATCAGCAGTTCCGGACGGTTGGCGAGCGCCATGGCGATCATGACGCGCTGGCGCTGGCCGCCGGACAGCTCGTGCGGATAGGCGGCAAGCCGCTTTTCCGGCTCGCGGATGCCGACCTGGTTGAGCAGCTCGAGGATGCGCATGCGCGCAGCCGCACCCTCGATGCCCTGGTGGAGCTTCAGGATCTCGCCGATCTGCCGCTCGATGGAGTGCAGCGGGTTGAGCGAGGTCATCGGCTCCTGGAAGATCATCGTGATGTCGTTGCCGCGCACCTCGCGCAGCACGGCATCCGATGCCTTCAGGAGGTTCCTGCCGTTGAAGTGGATCTCGCCCGAGGGATGGCTCGCGGCGGGATAGGGCAGGAGCTTCAGGATCGAGTTCGCCGTGACCGACTTGCCGGAGCCGGATTCGCCGACGAGCGCCACGACCTCGCCGCGCTTGATGTCGAAGGACACGCGGTCGACGGCGAGCGACGTGTCGCCGCCCTGGTGGAAGGCGACCGAAAGATCACGGACGGAGAGGATGGTCTCGGGAGCGCTCACCGGAAGGTCTTCCTCGGATCGAAGGCATCGCGCGTCGCTTCGCCGACGAAGATGAGGAGCGACAGCATGACGGACATGACGACGAAGGCGGTGAGGCCGAGCCACGGCGCCTGGAGATTGTTCTTGCCCTGCGCGACCAGCTCGCCGAGCGAGGGCGAGCCCGGCGGCATGCCGAAGCCGAGGAAATCGAGCGAGGTCAGCGTGGTGATCGAGCCGGAAAGGATGAAGGGCAGGAAGGTAAGCGTCGCGACCATCGCGTTGGGCAGCAGGTGCCGGTACATGATCGTCGCGTTGCCGACGCCGAGCGCGCGCGCCGCCCTGACATATTCGAAGTTGCGGGCGCGCAGGAATTCCGCGCGCACCACGCCGACGAAGCCGACCCAGGAGAAGAGCAGCATGATGCCGAGCAGGATCCAGAAGCCGGGCGGCAGGATCGCGGCGATGATGAGCAGGATGTAGAGCACCGGCATCGAGGACCAGATCTCGATGAAGCGCTGCATCAGGAGGTCCGTCCAGCCGCCGAAATAGCCCTGGACGGCGCCGGCCGTCACCCCGACGATGGCCGAGGCGATCGTCAGCGCGAGGCCGAACAGCACCGAGATGCGGAAGCCGTAGATGACGCGGGCGAGCACGTCGCGCGCCTGGTCGTCCGTGCCGAGCCAGTTGAGGCTGTGCCAGTTGCAGTTCGGATCCGCCGCGCCGCCCGGATAGCCGGCGCAGCGCTCCTCCTCGCCCATCAGCCAGAACGGCTTTGTCGGCGCGGAATGGGGGATGTTGGAATTGGTGGTGCCGTAGGAATAGTGGATCGGCGGCCAGATCATCCAGCCATTGGCGTTGATCGCGTCCCGGATGAAGTCGGAGCGGTAATCGGTCTGCGCCAGGAAGCCGCCGAACTTCTCCTCCGGATAATCGACGACGACGGGGAAGAGCAGCTCGCCCTTGTAGGAGGCGACGATCGGCCGGTCGTTGGCGATGCACTCGGCAAAGAGGCTGAGGATGAAGATCGTCAGGAAGATCCAGAGCGACCAGTAGCCGCGGCGGTTCGCCTTGAAATTCTCCCAGCGCCGCTTGTTGGTCGGGGAAAGAAGGCCTTTGCGCGGCGGAGCGATCGGCTTTGCGTCGGCGACGGCGCTCATCAGACGTCCCTCCGCTCGAAATCGATGCGCGGGTCGACCCAGGTATAGATGAGGTCGGAGATGAGGCTGACGACGAGGCCCATCAGCGAGAAGATGAAGAGCGTGGCAAAGACGATCGGATAATCGCGCCGGACGATGGAATCGTAGCCGAGGCGGCCGAGGCCGTCGAGCGAGAAGATATATTCGATGAGCAGCGAGCCGGTGAAGAAGGCCGAGATGAAGGCGCCCGGGAAGCCGGCGATGATGATCAGCATGGCATTGCGGAAGACGTGGCCGTAGAGCACCTGCCGCTCGGTGAGGCCCTTGGCGCGCGCCGTCGTCACATACTGCTTCTTGATCTCGTCGATGAAGGAATTCTTCGTCAGGAGCGTCGTCGTGGCGAAGGCGGAGAGCAGCAGCGTGATCAGCGGCAGCGTCATGTGCCACATGTAATCGAGCGGTTTCTGCCACCAGGCGAGGCTGTCGAAATTGTCCGAGACGATGCCGCGCAGCGGGAACCAGTCGAGGAAGGACCCGCCGGCGAAGAGCACGATCAGGAGGATGCCGAAAAGGAAGCTCGGCACGGCATAGCCGATGATGATGATGCCGGACGTCCAGACGTCGAAGGCCGAACCGTCCTTCACCGCCTTGCGGATGCCGAGCGGGATGGAGATGGCGTAGGAGAAGACGAGGATCCAGACGCCGAGCGAGATGGAGACCGGCATCTTCTGGGCGATGAGGTCCACCACGGAGATGTTGCGGAAGAAGCTTTCACCGAAATCGAAGCGCAGGTAGTCCCACATCATCGTGAAGAAGCGCTCGAGCGGCGGCTTGTCGAAGCCGAACTGCTTCTCGAGCTTGGCGATGAATTCCGGATCGAGGCCGCGCGCGCCGCGATAGGCGCTGTCCTGCCCGACCTCCTGCAGCATGTCCGTACCGCCGGAGAGCCGGTCGCCGGCCCCCTGGCTGGTGAGATCGGCGATCACCTGCTCGACCGGCCCGCCCGGTGCGAACTGCACGATCGCGAAAGAGATCGCCATGATGCCGAAGATCGTCGGGATCATCAGCAGGATACGGCGCAGGATATAGGCGCCCATCAGCGATCACCCGCCGGGATAGGATGCGTCGATGTCCAGCCGGTCAAGCCCAACCCTTCCGTTCTGCCGCCACCTGTCGCGGCGGTGATTCGTCCTCGCTATATGGAGCCCAGCCGGCCCGCCGGCGCAAGCCCCGCCTCACCTGGCGGCGTTCTTCGACCACCAGACATTCGGGAAACCCAGCCCGTAGTAGGGCAACTCCTGCGGGCGGGCGAGATGGTTCCAGTAGGCGACGCGCACCGCCTTGGAATAGAAGAGCGGTATCACGTAGTGATGCGCGAGGAGCACGCGATCGAGCGCGCGGGTGGTCGCGACGAGCTCTTCCCGGTTCGGTGCGAAGACGATCTTGCGGATGAGTTCGTCGATCGCCGGGTCGGCAATGCCGGCATAGTTCTTCGACCCCTGCTGGTCGACCGAGGCGGACCCCCAATAGTCGAGCTGCTCGTTGCCCGGAACGAGCGATTGCGCCCAGATGCCGTAGATCATGTCATAGTCGAAGCTTCTGAGGCGATTGGTGTATTGCGAGGCATCGACGGTGCGGATGCGGGCGTCGATGCCGATCTTCTTCGCGCTGTTCACGAACGGCGTGACCGTGCGCTCGAAGGACGGGTTCGACAGCAGGAGCTCGAAACCGAAGGGCTCGCCGGTCTTGGCGTTCACCAGCCGGTTGCCCTTGAGCTCGTAGCCGGCTTCCTTGAAGAGCCCGAGCGCCTTGCGCAGGTTCTCGCGCACCTTCTGCGGATCCCCGGCGACGGGATTCTTGTAGGGCGTAGTGAAGACGGCGGGGGGAACCTTGTCCTTAAGCTCCTCCAGTATCTCCTTCTCGCGGCCCTCCGGCAGGCCGGAGGAGGCAAGCTCGGTGCCCCAGAAATAGCTGTCGACGCGCTGGAAGGCGTTGTGCGCAAGGCTGCGGTTCAGGTCCTCGAAATCGAAGACGTGGTTCAGCGCCTCGCGCACCCGCTGGTCCTTGAACTTGTCGCGGCGCAGGTTCGGCACGAAGGCCTGCATGATGCCGGCGGCGCGTAGAGGGTTCTCGATCTCCTCGCGCACGACGCGGCCGTCCTTCATGGCCGGGAAGTCATAGGCCGTCGCCCAGTGGCTGGCGCTGTTGTCCTGGTAGAAATCGACATTGCCGGCACGGAAGGCCTCGAACTCCACGTTCCTGTCGCCGAAGAAGGTGTAGGTGATCGTGCGGAAATTGTTCTGGCCGACGTTCACGTTGAGGTCCTTGCCCCAATAGTCGTCGCGCAGCTCGAAGCGGATCGAGCCGCCGGCCTGGAACGACGCGATCCGGTAGGGGCCGGAGCCCATCACCGGCTCCAGCGTGGTGCGGCCGATATCGCGCTTGTTGCCCTTGGCGTCCTGCCCTTCCCACCAGTGTTTCGGCAGGATGGGGAACTGGCCGAGGATATTCGGCAGCTCGCGGTTGTTCTTCTCGTCGAAGCGGAAGGTGACGTCGCGCTCGCCGGTCTTCTCCGCCGAGACGACGTGCCGGTAGTAGTTGGCGAAGAGCGGATTGTGCTCCTTCACCATGTCGAAGGAGAAGATCACGTCCTCCGGCGTCACCGGCTTGCCATCGGCCCACTTTGCCTCCGCGCGCAGGCGGAAGGTCGCCGAGGAAATATCGTCGGGGTAGGAGATGCCCTCGGCGAGCAGGCCATAGGCGGCGGTGATCTCGTCCTCGGCGGATTTCAGGAGCGTGTCGAAGACCAGCGACGTGACGCCGGTCGCCACCTCGCCCCTGGCGAGGATCGGGTTGAACGTGTCGAAGGTGCCGGTTTCGGACAGTTTCAGTTCGCCGCCCTTCGGCGCATCCGGATTGACGTAGTCGAAACGGTCGAAGCCGTCCGGGCGCTTGAGGTCGCCGATCGTGGAGATGCCGATACGCCAGGTCTGGTTCGCAGCTTCCTGTGCCCCGGCGCCGGTCGCGACCGCCAGCGAAAGAACCAGAACTGCCGTGAACACGTTTCTCCCGAAGGCTGCCTGCATGCCAATTCCCTTTCGTATCCTTCGCCGAAGCATGCGGGAGAGAATAGGCAAAATCCGGGCAATTGACAGGCCCGCCATCAAAGCGGCGATTTTTGCCGTGCCTATTCCGGCCGGGGATTCACTTCTGCGAAAGGATGATCCTTTAGCCTTTCGCAACGATTGCGACGTTCGAGACCAGACAATGCCAGCCCAGCCCATGCTTTCCCGACTGACCACCTGCCTGATCGCCGCCGGCCTTGCGCTCGCCGCGCTCACCGGGCCGCTTGCGGCCGAAGAGCGGCCGGCCAAGGAACTGTTCGGCGCCAAGCGCCTGCCGGCGAAGTTGGCCCCGACCCCCTACGGTTCCTATGCCAAGGGCTGCATTGCCGGGGCGGTGGCGATCCCGACGGACGGCCCGGCCTGGCAGGCGATGCGCCTTTCGCGCAACCGGCGCTGGGGCCATCCCAATATGATCGCGCTGCTCGAACAGTTCTCGCAGGATGCCCGCCAGATCGGCTGGCCCGGTCTCCTGCTCGGCGACATCTCGCAGCCGCGCGGCGGGCCGATGCTTTCCGGCCATGCCTCGCACCAGGTCGGCCTCGACGCCGACATCTGGTTCACGCCGATGCCCGACCGCAGGCTTTCCGCCGAGGAGCGGGAAAAGCTCCCCTTCACCTCGATGCTCGACAAGAGCAAGTTCCTGACGGTCGATTCGCGCCGCTGGACTGCCACCCATGCCCGGCTCGTCATGAAGGCGGCGAGCTATCCGCAGGTCGAGCGCGTGTTCGTCAATCCGGCGATCAAGAAGAAGCTTTGCGAAACCTGGCAGGGCGACCGCTCGCTGCTCGGCAAGGTTCGGCCGATCTACGGCCATGACGAGCACTTCCACATCCGCATCAGATGCCCGGAAGGGGCGGCCGGCTGCAAGCCGCAGGCGAAAGTGCCGCCCGGCGACGGCTGCGACGCCTCGCTTGCCTGGTGGTTCACCAAGGAGCCCTGGGCCAAGCCCAAGCCGAAGAAGGACGCCAAGCCCGTAAAACCCTGGTACCTCAAGATGTCGGACCTGCCGAAGGCCTGCGGCACGATCCTCGCCAGCGCCTCGCCTGCCTCCGAGCAGGAGGTGACCTGGCAGGGCAGCGGCGGCGCCTCGACCGCGCTCGCCTTCTCGAGCCGCGGAGCGGATGCGGGCCGCACGATCGAATCGGTCATCGCCGCCGACATGATGCTTCCGGCCATCGTGCCGATCCCCATTCCACGGCCGTTCCAGTAAGGAAAGGCAGAGAGAGCGGCGGCAGCCGGATGAGGGCGCTCGCAGGGCTTTTCAAGGCTCCGCCGCTTTTGTATAAGGCGTTCAAATCGATTTAAAATTCCCGCCGTTCGTCAAGGGACGCCCATGTCGCGCCAAAAATGCATCGCGCTCATCGCGCATGACGAGAAGAAGGACGACATGGCGGCCTTTGTCGCCCATTACGAGAAGGTGCTGTCGCGAGCCAGGATCGTGGCGACCGGAACGACCGGCGGCCGGGTGCTGGAGGCCTGCCCCGGCCTCGACGTGACGCGCCTCAAGAGCGGCCCGCTCGGCGGCGACCAGCAGATCGGCGCGATGATCGCGACCGGCGAGATCGACCTCCTCATCTTCTTCGTCGATCCGCTCACCCCGATGCCGCACGACGTGGACGTCAAGGCCCTGATGCGGCTTGCGATCGTCTACGACATTCCGATGGCGCTGAACCGCGCGACGGCCGAACATCTTCTCGACTTCGCGGCCGGTTGACGGCAACCTCCGCCATGCAATAGCGAAAAGCGGACCATCCGCGAGAAAGAACGGGACAGCTTGATGGCACGGCCGAGCGACAGCGACACGAACCTCCCCTTCCCCATCCTCGTCGGCGATATCGGCGGCACCAATGCGCGCTTCGCGCTCTTGGTCGACGCCTTCGCCGAGCCGAAACAGTTCCCGATCGTGCAGACGGCCGACTTCGCGAATATCGACGACGCGCTCCAGCAATGCATCCTCGACAAGAGCTCGGTGCAGCCGCGCGCGGCGATCCTGGCGCTTGCCGGCCCCATCGAGGGCGACGAGGTGCCGCTGACCAACTGCCCCTGGGTGGTGCGCCCGCGCGACATGATCGCCAATCTCGGCTTCGAGGACGTGCTCCTCGTCAACGACTTCGAGGCGCAGGCGCTCGCCGTCGCCTCGCTCGGCGACGAGGACCGGGAGAAGATCGGTCCCGGCATCGAGCGCCATTCGGCCTCGCGCGCCGTGCTCGGCCCGGGCACCGGCCTCGGCGTCGCCGGCCTCGTCCACGCCCGCCACACCTGGATCCCGGTTCCGGGCGAAGGCGGCCATGTCGATGTCGGCCCGCGCAGCGAGCGCGACTACCAGATCTGGCCCTTCCTAGAGCCGATCGAGGGCCGTATCTCCGCCGAGCAGCTTCTGTGCGGGCGCGGCATCATGAACATCTACCGCGCCGTCTCGGCCGCCGATGGCGTGGATGCGCCGCTCGCGACGCCCGCCGAGGTCACCTCCAAGGCGCTCGCGCAGGAAGACCGCGCGGCGATCGAGACCGTCTCGCTGTTCTGCACCTATCTCGGTCGCGTCGCCGGCGACATGGCGATGATCTTCATGGCCAAGGGCGGCGTGTTCCTGGCCGGCGGCATCTCGCAGAAGATCCTGCCGGCGCTGCGCGCCTCGGAATTCCGCGCCGCCTTCGAGGACAAGGCGCCGCACAGCGCCCTGCTCAAGTCGATCCCGACCTATGTCGTCACCCACCCGGTCGCGGCGCTTGCGGGCCTTGCCGCCTTCGCGCGCATGCCCGACCGTTTCGGTGTTGCAGCCGAGGGACGCCGCTGGAAAAGGTGACGGTTTCGGTGAAGCTTCGGCACACCGCGGACTCGCCAAAGACGGACTGACACCCTATAGAGCGGCCAACGGGCCGGTTATGCCGGCCACCGCCGAGACCGTGCAGGAAAGTCAGTGTATTGGCCGATCAGAGTCGAACCGAGCGCCAACCCGTCAGCTCCGACACCGTCGCCACCGTGCTCAAGCGTGTCATCGCCGAAAACGGCCGGGAGCATGTGCGCGGCTACGCCACGGCGATCGCCTGCCTTGCCGTCGTGGCGCTGACGACGGCGTTTACCGCCTGGATCATGGAATCGGTGGTCAATGAGGCCTTCGCCAACAAGCGCGCCGACCTCGTCATGATCATCTGCAGCGCGATCTTCGCCGCCTTCGTGCTGCGCGGCTTTGCGACCTATTACGAAGCCGTCATCCTCTCCAAGATCGGCAACAACATCGTCGCGCGGTACCAGCGCCGGCTCTATTCGCACCTGATGGCGCTCAGCGTCGGCTTCTTCAACGAGTCGCGCTCGGCCTACCTCGCCGCCCAGATCAGCCAGAACGTCACCGGCATCCGCGACGTGCTGAACATGACGGTCACCTCGCTTGCCCGCGACGTCCTGACGCTCGTCGCGCTGATCGGCGTGATGATCTCCAAGGACTGGCTTTTGACGCTTCTCGTCTTCGTCGTCGCGCCGCCGCTCCTGCTCGGCCTGCGCTACGTCTCGAAACGTCTGCGCAACGCGACGCGCGAGGCGGTGGAACTGAACAGCCACGTGCTGGGCGCCATGCAGGAGACCATCCAGGGCATCACCATCGTCAAGGCCTTCACCATGGAGGCCGAGCTCAAGAACAAGGTGGAGGCCATCATAGACGAGGCGGAACGCCGCTCGAACCGCATCGCGCGGCTGACCGAGCGCACCGCGCCGATGACCGAGACCTTCGCGGGCTTTGCGATTTCCGGCGTGCTCGCCTATGCCGCCTACCGCTCGATCTACGCCGGCGTGATGCCGGGGGCCTTCTTCTCCTTCGTCGCCGCGCTGCTGATGGCATACGATCCGGCCCGCCGCCTCGCCCGCCTGCAGGTCTCGCTGGAGCGCGCGGCCGTCAACGCGCGCATGATCTACGAGATCCTCGACCTCAAGCCGCGCCAGGCCGACCGCGCGGACGCCAGGCCGCTCGCCATCTCCGACGCGACCATCACCTTCCGCAACGTGCGCTTCGGCTATTCGGAAAACGAGACGATCCTGAAGGGCGTTTCCTTCACCGCCGAGGGCGGCAGGACGACGGCGCTCGTCGGCCCGTCCGGCGCGGGAAAATCCACCGTCATCAGCCTCATCCCGCGCTTCTACGATCCGGCGGAGGGTGAAATCCTGATCGACGGGCAGGACATCGCCCATGTGACGAAGCAGTCGCTCAGGAACGGCATCGCCTACGTCTCGCAGCAGCCCTACCTCTTCGAGGGCACGATCCGCGACAACATCCGCTACGGCCGCCCGGATGCCACGGACGCCGAGATCGAGGAAGCCGCGCGCCATGCCTACGCGCACGACTTCATCCTCGCCCAGCCGCTCGGCTACGACACGCCCGTCGGCGAGAACGGAGTGACGCTTTCCGGCGGCCAGCGCCAGCGGCTTTCGATCGCCCGCGCGCTGGTGCGCAATGCGCCGATCCTCCTGCTCGACGAGGCGACGTCGGCGCTCGACACCGAGTCCGAGCAGGCCGTGCAGAAGGCGCTGGACGAGGCGATGAGCGGGCGCACCGTCGTCGTCATCGCGCACCGGCTGTCGACCGTCGTGCGCGCCGACAAGATCATCGTGATGCAGGACGGCAAGGTCGTCGAGGAGGGCACGCACGAGGTGCTTGCGGCGCGCGAGAACGGCCTTTACGCTCGCCTCAACAACCTTCAGGCGCCCGCCGGCAGCACGGGCAAATAACAACGGACAGGGAAAAAGCATGAGCGGCAACGCAATGAAGCTGGTCGTCGTCGGCGCCGCCGGCCGCATGGGCCAGACGCTGATCCGCACCATCCACGCCGTCGACGGCGCGGAGGTCTTCGCCGCCGTCGAGCGCGAAGGCTCGCCCTTCGTCGGCCGCGACGCCGGGGAACTGGCCGGCCTCGGCCCGATCGGCGTGCCGGTCACCGACAGGCCGCTCGAAGCCTTCGTGGAAGCGGAAGGCGTGCTCGATTTCACCGCGCCCACCGCGACCGTCGAATTCGCCGGCCTTGCCGCCCAGGCACGCATCGTCCACGTGATCGGCACGACCGGCTGCTCGGCGGAGGACGACGGGAAGATCAAGGCCGCAGCCCGCCATGCCCGCATCGTCAAGTCGGGCAACATGAGCCTCGGCGTCAACCTGCTCGGCGTGCTGACGCAAACGGCCGCGCGCGCGCTCGGCCCGGCCGACTGGGACATCGAGATCCTGGAAATGCACCACAAGCACAAGGTCGATGCGCCGTCGGGCACCGCGCTGCTGCTGGGCGAGGCCGCCGCCAGCGGGCGCGGCATCCCGCTTGCGGAGAATTCCGTGCGCGTGCGCGACGGGCATACCGGCCCGCGCCCCCCCGGCGCGATCGGCTTTGCCACGCTGCGCGGCGGCTCGGTGATCGGTGAACACTCGGTCATCATCGCCGGCGAAGGCGAGTTGGTGACGCTGTCGCACAGCGCGACGGACCGCTCGATCTTCGCCCGCGGCGCGGTGCAGGCGGCGCTCTGGGCGCGCGACAGGAAGCCAGGCTTCTATTCCATGCTCGACGTGCTCGGGCTCAACTGATCCAAATACGGGAGACAGACCATATGAGCGGAACCCTCGTCCTCGTTCGCCACGGCCAGAGCGAATGGAACCTGAAAAACCTCTTCACCGGCTGGCGCGACCCGGACCTCACCGAACTCGGCATCGAAGAGGCCAAAACCGGCGGCAAGGCGCTCGCCGAAACCGGCATCAGGTTCGACATCGCCTTCACTTCCGACCTCATCCGCGCGCAGAAGACGCTGAAGATCATCCTCGACGAGATCGGCCAGCCGGGCCTCGAGACGATCCGCGACCAGGCGCTGAACGAACGCGACTACGGCGACCTCTCCGGCCTCAACAAGGACGACGCCCGCGCCAAGTGGGGCGAGGAGCAGGTGCATATCTGGCGCCGCTCCTACGACGTGCCGCCGCCGGGCGGCGAGAGCCTGCGCGACACCGGCGCCCGCGTCTGGCCCTATTACCTCACGCAGATCCTGCCCCGCGTGCTGCGCGGCGAAAAGGTGCTCGTCGCCGCGCACGGCAATTCGCTGCGCTCGCTGGTGATGGTGCTCGACAAGCTGACGAAGGAAGAGATCCTGAAGCTCAACCTCGCGACCGGCGTGCCGATGGTCTACACGCTGAACGCGGATTCGACGGTGAAGTCGAAGGATGTGCTCGGGGACATGTCCGGGGCGCATTGAGCGCCGATAGGACAATGAAAGGGCCGGCTCTCGCCGGCCTTTCTCGTTCATGCCTTGCCCGATTCCCAGCCGAGCATGGCGCGCTTGCGCGTGAGGCCCCAATGGTAGCCCGTCAGCGCGCCGCTCTTGCCCAGCGCCCGGTGGCAGGGCACCACGAAGGAGATGGGATTGCGGCCGACGGCGGCGCCGACGGCGCGCGAAGCGGTCGGCTGGCCGAGCCTTTCGGCGATCGAGGAATAGGTGACGGCGCAGCCCATGGGGATGCGCAGGAGCGCTTCCCAGACACGGACCTGGAAATCCGAGCCGATCAGCACCACGCGCAGCGGCTCCCTCGGATCCCAGCGCTTCGGATCGAAGATGCGCACCGCATAGGCGGCGGTCGCCTCACGGTCCTCGACGTAATCGGCATTCGGCCAGCGGGACGACATGTCCTCGAAGGCGTCCATGCCGTCCGGCGCGTCGGTGAAGGCAAGGCCGGCAAGGCCCCGGTCGGTGATCATGACGAGCGCATGGCCGAAGGGGGACGGATGCAGGCCGTACCGGATGGTGAGACCCGCGCCGCGCGCCTTCCATTCGCCGGGCGACATGGCCTCGTGCGTGACGAAGAGATCGTGCAGCCGGCCGGGCCCGGAAAGGCCGACCTCGAAGCTCGTTTCCAGCAGCGGCAGTTCCTCCTGGCGCAGGAGGCGCTTGGCATGGTCGAGCGTGACGGCCTGCAGGAACGCCTTCGGCGAAAGGCCGGCCCAGCGGGTGAAGGTCTTCTGCAACTGGGTCGGCGACTGGCCGAGCCGGCCGGCGATGTCCTCGAGGCCCGGCTGCTCGCGGTAATCCTCCGTGATCAGCTCGATGACCCGGCGGACGGTCGAATAGTCGTCGCCCTCGGGGGTGATGTCGGCTTGCAAAGTCGCGGCAATGTTCATCGTTCTTCTCCTGTGCCGCCAGAAAAGCACGCTGCCAGCGTGCCCGCCACCCGATTCCTGCTCAGTAGCCGCGCTTCACGCGGGCGAGCGCGCCGGAGAAGGCGGAGGCGAAGCGCTCGCGGTCGTCGAGCGGCAGGAAGGTGCCGACGTCGGTCTCGCGCCCGTTGCCGCGCACATGCATGGCGGTGATGCCGATCTTCGCCTTGCGCGAGACGAGGAAGCGCGCCCAGAACGGGTTGAAGACGTGCTCCGTCTCTTTGCCCGACGGGCTGATCTTGCGGATCGAGATATTGGTGCGCGAGAGCGACACGACCTCGCGCGCCTTTGCCGCCCGGTTGTTCAGCCAGAAAGCGCCGAAGAGGATGAGGAAATCGAGGCCGAAGAACAGCACCACCGGCCAGGCGCCGGAGATCAGGAAGACGGCCATGTGGGCGAAGCTGAGCGCGCCGGCGATGATGAAGAAGATACGGTGCCCGTTCCGCCCGAGCGACCGGTAGGGGTGGAGCTCCGCGGAAAAGACCGGCAGGTCGTTCATCGTCATGTCGGCGTTGCCTTGCGTCATGGCGCATGACTATAGAAGCATCATGGAAAACGTGAAGACAAAAAAGATCGCCGCCGGCCCGCAACGCCGCAAGGCGCCCGCGCGGCAGCCGAAGAGCCTCTATTCGCGGGACGAATTGAAGGAGATCTTCCGCCGATTCTCCATCCAGCGGCCGGAGCCGAAGGGCGAGTTGGAGCACGTCAACCCCTATACGCTGGTCGTCGCCGTCGCGCTTTCCGCGCAGGCGACGGACGCCGGCGTCAACAAGGCGACGCGCGCGCTCTTCAAGGTGGCCGACACGCCGGAAAAGATGCTGGCGCTCGGCGAGGAGAAGCTGCGCGACTACATCAGGACGATCGGGCTCTACCGCAACAAGGCGAAGAACGTCATCGCGCTCAGCCGGATCCTCGTCGAGAGGTTCGGCGGCGAGGTGCCGCGCACCCGCGAGGAGCTCATGACGCTGCCCGGCGTCGGGCGCAAGACGGCGAACGTGGTGCTTTCCATGGCCTTCGGCCAGGCGACGCTGGCGGTCGACACCCATATCTTCCGCATCGCGAACCGCCTCAGGCTCGCACCCGGCAAGACGCCGGACGAGGTGGAGGACAAGCTGATCCGCATCATCCCGGACGAATATCTCTACCACGCCCATCACTGGCTGATCCTGCACGGACGGTACTGTTGCAAGGCGCGCAAGCCGGAATGCGAGCGCTGTGTCATCGCCGATCTGTGCAAGTCGCCGGAAAAGACCTGCGACGTGCCGGCCCCGCTCGTGGAGCTGCCGCCGCAGGTCTTCGGCGCTACGCCCTGACGAGCCCGTCGAGAAGCCCGGCGATCGCGCCTTCATAGGCCTCGCGGTCCGCGCCCGCCTCGATGGCGATCGCCGCGCGGTCGAAAGCGGCGGAGAGAAGGTCCGTCAGCGCATCCAGCGTCTCCGCCTTCGCGCCCGGCCCCAGCAACTCGGCGAGCCCCGCCTTCAGCGTTCCCGCGGCATTTTCCCGGTCGATCGCGCCCGCGCCCTCGAAACCGAGCACGGCGGGCGCCTCCAGCAACAGCAGGCGCGTGCGCCCGGGCGCGGCCATCGCGTCGAAATAGGCGGAGGCGCCGAGGAGCAGCGCCTCGCGCGGCGAGCCGGCCGGCAGCGAGACCTTGTCGATATGTCCGGCCACGGCTTCGGCCTCGCGCTCCAGCGTGGCGCGGAAGAGCGCCTTCTTGTCCTCGAAATGATGGTAGAGCGCGCCGCGCGTCACCCCTGCTTCCGCCACGATGTCGGGCGTTGCGGTTTCCGCATAGCCCCTTTCCACGAAGAGCCGCCTTGCCGCCTCGATCAGGGCAAGGCGCGTGGCTTCCGTGCGTTCCTTGTTGCTGCGTGCCATTTTCCCTCTTTACATACAAACTGAATGTATGTTAATTGATAGAAACATACAGACTGTATGTTTAGCGCAAAGGCAGCCCCAGTAAAGATGCAAAGCGGTTTGCATCTTGGATTTACGGAAAATCACGAGAGGAAAAGAGATGAAAACGACCAGCTACTACCCCGTCATCATGACCGACGACGTCGCCGGCACCGCCGCCTTCTACGAGACGCATTTCAAGTTCGAGGCCCTCTTCACCAGCGACTGGTATGTTCATCTCCAGTCGCGCGAGGACGAGAAGGTGACGCTCGCCGTGCTCGACGGCAGCCACGAGACGATCCCCGCCGTCGGCCGCGGCAAGGTTTCCGGCCTGCTGCTCAACTTCGAGGTGGAGGACGTCGACGCCGTCTACGAGGCCGTCCGGGCGGCGGGACTGCCGATCCTGCGCGACATCCGCGACGAGGATTTCGGCCAGCGCCATTTCATCACCGCCGATCCGAACGGCGTGATGATCGACGTCATCAAGCCGATCCCGCCGAACGAAGATTATGCGGCCATGTACGACGCGTCAGTCCTGCCCCAGTGAGAAGCCCGGATCCCTGCGGCTCAACGCCTTGTGGAGATGCACCATGAGGCCGGCGGCGAAGAGCGGCGTCAGGAGGTTGACGATCGGGATCGCCAGGAAGGCCGCCACCAGCAGGCCGGCGAGAAGGACCGTGGAGGCGTGCTTGGCCCGGAACAGGCGCGCCTCCGCCGGCGAGCGGTGGCGCATCGCCGCGAACTCGAAGAATTCGCGGCCGAGCAGATAGCCGTTGACCAGGAAGAAGGCGACGAGGTTCACCCCTGGAATGAACAGCAGGAGCAGCGCGACGAGGTTGCCGGCGACGACCACGCCGAGGAACTTGATCGAGCCGGAGATCGCCTGTCCGAGCGGCAGGGCCCTGCCGGGCGCATCGGCCGCATAGTCGCGCGTCTCGATGACCTCGGCGACATCGTCGAGGAAGAAGCCGGCGATGATCGCCGTCACCGGCGCCAGCAGGAGGGCGAGGCCCAAGGCGAGGCCGATGCTCGCGATGATGCCGAAGACGAAGGTGAGCCAGCCCGCCCATTCCGGCAGGTCCGGCATCATCGCGCCCTGGAGCCAGGGCCAGGCGAAGGCGATGAAGCTTTCGCGCAGGCCGAACCAGACGACGACGAGGGCAAGGACGGTGAGCCCGATGACCTTCCAGAAGACGCCCCGCGTCTCGGGAGCGAAGAGATTGGCGAGCGAACGCCGGGCAGCATCGAGGATCATCGAAAACTCCTGTTCGCCCTCGATGTAGGATGTGGAAAAGCGCTCGGCAAGGCAGGAGATCGGGACCGCCCATTAAGCCGGCGTTAAACGACCGCTCCTAGACTTTTGCGCATCCGCACGAAGCCGTGCCGCCAAAGAAAACCAGGGAACTGTCATGCGTAATGTCCGGATCAGCAGGCTCCTGCCCGCGCTCTTCGTCCTCATGGTCGTTCTGGGCGGGCTGCAAGGCGCGGTCGCCTTCCGCTCGCTTTCCGCGATGACCGGCCATATCGAGCGCATCGGCGCCGAACGCATGCCGCAGATGAGCTCCATCCTGCAGCTGAGCCACGCCTTCTCCGAGCTCAACGCCACCTATTCCGAACACCTGCTGTCGATGGACCCGGACGAGATCGGCCGCATCGAGGCACGCATCAAGGAACGTGCCGATGCCTTTGCCGGAATGGTGGATTCCTACGCCGCCGCCAACAGCGGCGATGCGGCGACGGCCGCCGCGGTCGACGGCATCAAGGTCACGCTGAAGACCTACCTCGACGAGGCCGCAAAGCTCCTCCAGTTCTCCGCCATCGCCGCGAAGGGCCCGGCGCTCGACGTCTACAAGGGGCCGATGCAGGCGAGCGCCGATGCGATCACCGCGTCGCTGAGCGACCTCGTCGCCCGCACCCAGAACGTCACCGAGGAGACGATCCTTTCGGCCCGCGCCGAGGAAGGCACGGCTTTCGCGCTCACCTGGGCATCGCTCGCTGCGGCGATGGGGCTTGCCGTCGCCGCCATCTTCCTCGTCAACCGCCGTGTGGTGAGGCCGCTCAACGGGCTAGCCGGTGCGATGAAGCGCCTTGCCGAAGGCGACATGACCTTCGCCATTCCCCATGCCGACCGCAAGGACGAGATCGGCGAGATGGCCGGCACCGTCGCCGTCTTCCGCGACAACGCCGCCGAACGCCAGCGCCTGGAGCGCCAGAGCGAGGAGGACCGCCGCCGCGCCGACAGCGAGCGCCAGGCCCGCGAGGCCGAGCGCACGCGCGACAGCGGCCGCGTTCAGGAAGCCGTCGCGAGCCTTGCGGAGGCGCTCGGCAAGCTCGCGGCCGGCGACATGACCTGCCAGATCGAAAAGCCCTTCGACGGCGATCTCGACCGGCTGCGCGAAGACTTCAACGCCTCCGTCTTGCGCCTCAGCGACGCGCTGCGGGAAGTCGGCGAGAACGCCCGGGCGATCGATGCGGGCGCCAGCCAGATCCGCGCCGCCGCCGACGACCTCTCGCGCCGCACCGAGCAGCAGGCCGCCTCCGTCGAGGAGACCGTCGCGGCGCTGGAGGAGATCACCACGACGGTCAAGGATTCCACCCGGCGGGCGGAGGAGGCCGGCGCGCTCGTCGCCCGCACCCGCTCGGGCGCCGAAAAATCCGGCGAGATCGTGCGCCGCGCCGTCGCGGCCATGCAGGAGATCGAGAAATCCTCCAGCGAGATCACCAACATCATCGGCGTCATCGACGACATCGCCTTCCAGACGAACCTTCTGGCGCTGAACGCGGGTGTGGAAGCCGCCCGCGCCGGCGAGGCGGGCAAAGGCTTTGCGGTCGTGGCGCAGGAGGTGCGCGAGCTCGCCCAGCGCTCGGCCAAGGCCGCCAAGGAGATCAAGGCGCTGATCACCACCTCCGGCGAGCAGGTGCGCTCTGGCGTTTCGCTCGTCGGCGACACGGGCCGCGCGCTCCAGACCATCGTCACCGAGGTCCAGGAGATCAACAGCCACGTCCAGGCGATCGTGGAAGCCGCGCGCGAACAGTCGACCGGCCTCCAGGAGATCAACACCGCCGTCAACACCATGGACCAGGGCACGCAGAAGAACGCCGCGATGGTCGAGGAGACGACGGCCGCCAGCCACGGCCTCGCCGCGGAAGTGCAGGCGCTCAACGCGCTGATCGGCCGCTTCAACGTTGGCGAGTCCGCCGCCTCCGGCCGCACCGTGCACGCACCGCATCTGCATGTCGTGTCCGCGCCTGCGGCGCCTGCCCCGGAAGCAAGGCCCGCCCGCAAGTCGCCCGGCCAGTGGAACGTCAAGGCCGCCTCCGGCGCCTCCCGCCCGGTCAGCTCTCCTGCGCTCGCCCTCAACGAAAAGCTCGCCGGCGCCCTCGGCGTGCGGCAGGAGAAGGGCAACGAAGGAGACTGGGAAGAGTTCTGAGAACGGCGCGAGAACCGCTACGCCTCGCCCCCTGCCGGCGGATAGGCATGCCTGCCGCCGCGGAAATCGCGCACGCGGAAGCAGCCGTCGTCCGCCTCCTCGACGGCCGTTGAATCGGCGCGAACCTTGCCGTGCCCGCCGGGAATGTCGAGGATATAGGCCGGCTGGCAGAGGCCGGAGACACGGCCGCGCAGGCTTTCCACCAGCGCCCTGCCCTCGGCGAGAGACAGGCGGAAATGGGACGTGCCGGGTGCAAGGTCCGGGTGGTGCAGGTAGTAGGGCTTGACCCGGTTCTCGACGAAGGCGCGCATCAGCTCGGCGAGCACCGAGGCGTCGTCGTTGACCCCCTTGAGCAGGACCGTCTGGCTGATCATCACCATGCCGGCATCGACGATACGGGCGATCGCGGCCCCGGCCTGCGGCGTGAATTCCCGGGGATGATTGGCGTGGAGCGCCACATAGGTCGTCTTGCCGGAAGCTTTCAAAGCGGCGACGAGCGCCTCGTCCACACGCGCCGGATCGACGACGGGCACGCGGGTGTGGAAGCGCACGATCTTCACATGGCCGATTGCCGCAAGCCGCTCCATGATGGCCTGGAGGCGGCGCGGGGAGAGAACGAGCGGATCGCCGCCCGTCAGGATGACCTCCCAGATCTCGGGCCGCTCCGCGATATAGGCGATGGCCGCATCGAGCGCCTTGGCGGACAAGGTGCCGAGCCCCTCCGGCCCGACCATCTCGCGCCGGAAGCAGAAGCGGCAATAGACCGGGCAGACATGCACGGCCTTCAGGAGCACGCGATCCGGATAGCGGTGGACGATGCCCTCGACCGGGCTGTGCGCGAGATCGCCGATCGGGTCGGCCCGCTCCTCCGGCAGGGTCACGAGTTCGGCGGCATCGGGGATGAACTGGCGGGCGATGGGATCGAGGGGATCGCCTGCATCGATCAGCGAGGCGAGGGACGGGGTGACGGCGACGGAATAGCGCTCGGCAACGGCGGCCGCGGCCGCCCGCTTGTCCTCGGGAACGAGGCCGGCAGCCGCAAGTTCGGCCACCGTCGTCAGGCTGCGCGCCGCCGTCATGGCGCGGTCTCCGCGACGGGCGCCCAGAGCACCTGGTCGATGCGCGACGCGCCCGTCGCCAGCATGACCAGCCGATCGAAGCCGAGCGCGATGCCGCTCGCCTCGGGCATGACGGCGAGGGCGGCCAGAAAGTCCTCGTCGAGCGGATAGGCCTCGCCGTAGACGCGCGCCTTCTCCGCCATCTCCAGCTCGAAGCGGCGGCGCTGCTCGGCCGCGTCCGTCAGCTCGCCGAAGGCATTGGCCAGCTCCACGCCGCAGGCATAGAGCTCGAAGCGCTCGGCGACGCGGCGGTCGTGCGGCGCTGGGCGGGCGAGCGCGGCTTCGGCCACCGGATATTCGCAAAGGATGGTGGCACGGCCGAAGCCGAGTTCCGGCTCCACCCTTTCCACCAGGACGCGGCTGAAAAGGTCGGCCCAGGTATCGTCCGCGGCAACGCGGAGGCCCGCCGCCTGCATGGCCGCGGCGAGGCGACGGCGGTCCGTCGCGCCGTCCGGGTCGATCGTGGCGAGCAGGTCGATGCCGGCATGGCGGCGGAAGGCGTCCGCCACCGTCAGCCGCTCCGGCGCAAGCGCCGGATCGCAGGCGCCGCCGCGGAAGGTCAGCGTCGCAGCACCCGCCGCCTCGGCGGCGAGCACGAGAATGCGCGCGCAATCCTCCATCAGCACGTCATAGGCCTCGCCCGCCCGGTACCATTCGACCATGGTGAATTCCGGGTGGTGCAGCGGTCCGCGCTCGCGGTTGCGGTAGACGTGCGCGAAGCAGGCGATGCGCCGCTCGCCCGCCGCCAGCAGCTTCTTGCAGGCGAATTCCGGCGAGGTGTGCAGGTAGAGCGGCGTTTCCGTGCCCGCATGGCCGATGGCGGCGGTCGCGAAGGCGTGCAGATGCGCCTCGTTGCCGGGCGAGACCTGCAGCGCCGCCGTGTCCACCTCGATGAAATCGCGCTCGGCGAACCAGGCCCTGAGCGCCGCCTGGATGCGGTTTCGCGCGATGAGGAACGGCCGGCGATCAGCATGGACGTCGGGCGTCCACCAGGGCGAGGGCTTCGGATTCATGGCGCTCATGTGACAGGTTTCTTCGGCCTTGCCGGCGGACAGACTGGTCTTTTGCCGGAATATAGGATAGTTGCGGCCCCGAAAACGCATTTTTCGGCGTTCGGGGACGTCGTCTCAGGCGGTCCTCTACGACGCGATCCATCCAGTTACAAGGAAGACTTATGGTAAAGATCATCGCCTCTTCCGTCCGCAAGGGCAATGTCCTCGAGGTCGAAGGCAAGCTCTATGTCGTGCTGACGGCGCAGAACTTCCACCCCGGCAAGGGCACGCCGGTCACCCAGATCGACATGCGCCGCATCTCCGACGGCGTGAAGGTCTCCGAGCGCTACCGCACGACCGAGCAGGTCGAGCGCGCCTTCGTCGAGGACCGCGAGCACAACTTCCTCTACGAGGACGGCGACGGCTTCCACTTCATGAACCCGGAAACCTACGACCAGCTCACCATGTCGCACGAGGACATCGGCGACCTGAAGGCCTATCTGCAGGAAGGCATGACCGTCATCCTGTCGGTGCACGAAGGCGTCGCCATCGCCATCGACCTGCCGCGCCACGTGACCCTCGAGATCGTCGAGACCGAACCGGTCGTGAAGGGACAGACGGCCTCCTCCTCCTACAAGCCGGCGATCCTTTCGAACGGCATCCGCACGCTGGTGCCGCCGCACATCACTGCCGGCACCCGTGTCGTCATCGCGACGGAAGACGGCTCCTACGTGGAACGCGCCAAGGACTGATCCGCCCTCACCGCGGGGCAAGGCCGCCCGCCGGAAACGGCCGGGCGGCTTTTTTTCTTCCAAGTTCCGGAAAATCCGTTAAGACCGAATCCCGGCTCCCACCCAACCGAGACGGAAACCCCCGCATGACCAAATTCGACGTGCTGACGGTCGGCAACGCCATCGTCGACATCATCGCGCGCTGCGACGAGAACTTCATCACGGACAACGGCATCATCAAGGGCGCGATGAACCTCATCGACGCGGAGCGCGCGGAACTGCTCTATTCCCGCATGGGCCCGGCGCTCGAGGCCTCCGGCGGCAGCGCCGGCAACACCGCTTCGGGTGTGGCGAGCTTCGGCGGACGCGCGGCCTATTTCGGCAAGGTCGCGCACGACCAGCTCGGAGAGATCTTCATCCACGACATCCGCGCCCAGGGCGTGCATTTCGAAACGAAGCCGCTCGCCGGCCCGCCGCCGACCGCACGCTCGATGATCTTCGTGACGCCGGACGGCGAGCGCTCGATGAACACCTATCTCGGCGCCTGCGTGGAGCTCGGGCCGGAGGACGTGGAGGAAAGCGTCGTCGCCGAGGCCAAGGTCAGCTATTTCGAAGGCTATCTCTGGGATCCGCCCCGCGCCAAGGACGCGATCCGCACATGCGCCCGTATCGCCCATGCCAACGGCCGTGAAATGTCGATGACGCTGTCCGACAGCTTCTGCGTGCATCGCTACCGCGGCGAGTTCCTGGACCTCATGCGCTCCGGCACCGTCGACATCGTCTTCGCCAACCGCGCCGAAGCGCTGGCGCTGTACGAGACGGAGGACTTCGAGGGGGCGCTGACGCGCATTGCCGCCGATTGCCGGCTGGCGGTCGTGACCATGAGCGAGGAGGGCTCGATCATCCTGGCGGAGGGCGAGCGGATCAAGGTGGACGCGATCAGCATTCCGAGCGTGGTGGACACGACCGGCGCGGGCGATCTCTATGCCGCCGGTTTCCTCTACGGCTACACGGCCGGGCGCACGCTCGCCGATTGCGGCCGGCTCGGCAGCCTTGCCGCCGGCCTCGTCATCCAGCAGGTCGGCCCACGCCCGCTGCTGTCGCTGGCGGAGGAAGCAAGGAAGGCCGGGCTTATTTGAAGGCTTCGCCCGGATAGGCGCCCCAGATCTCGTTCTGCGAAACCCAGCCGGTGGTGCCGTCCACCTCGGCGCGGCACCAGTCGCCGTTGCATTCGCCCACCTTGATGACGACGCCGGGCTGGATCCTGGCGACGACCGTGCTGTTCGCCGTCGCCTCGCGGCGCATGTTGACGAAGATGTCCTCGCCCTTGCCGCGCATCCACGGCGCGGTCACGGCGGTGCGCTCGCCGGAGAGCAGCGCCTGGTTGACCCAGCCCTCCGTACCGTCCGCATCGCGGATGCGGCGCCAGTTATCGTATTCCTGGATGATTTCGACCGGCACACCGGATTTCAGGTAACGCCAGGCGACGGCGTAGTCGACGCTCGGGCCGACGCGCAGGTTCACGCTCTTGGCCTTCAGGCTGACGAAGCGGGGCAGCGGCAGGCCGCTCGGGCCCTTGGCGGCCTGGGCGTGGGCGAGCTGGAGGCCGGCAACCGAAACGAGGATGCCCGCGAGGGCGAAAAGACTGAGACGGACGACAAGGTTACGCATGGAAGACCCGCACAAACTGGAAAGGACATCGGGCTGCCGTGCCGGTGCGCGGTGGCAAATCGCGGGGACCGCCCCTTGAGCGGATTGTCTTCGCGACCGGGTCTGGTAGAAAATGCCCCTGATGAAGCAATCCTTGCCCAACTTGGTTAAGGACCCGTCAACAGGACGCCGGAACATCCCATGACGCAGAAGAAAAAACCGAAGGTCTACATCACCCGCCGCCTGCCCGAGGTGGTGGAGACCCGGATGCGCGAACTGTTCGACGCCGAGCTCAACATCGACGACACGCCGCGCACCCAGCCCGAGCTCGTCGCCGCCGTGAAGACCGCGGACGTGCTGGTGCCGACGCTGACCGACCGGATCGACGCCGCGCTGATCGAGCAGGCCGGCCCCCAGCTCAAATTGATCGCCTGCTTCTCGAACGGCGTCGACAACGTGGACGTGGAGGCGGCCGCAAGGCGCGGCATCACCGTCACCAACACGCCGAACGTATTGACCGAGGACACGGCCGACATGACGATGGCGCTGATCCTCGCCGCCCCGCGCCGGCTTGCGGAAGGTGCGCGCATCCTGACGGACCGCAAGGGGGAATGGGCCGGCTGGTCGCCGACCTGGATGCTCGGCCGGCGCATCTGGGGCAAGCGCCTCGGCATCGTCGGCATGGGCCGCATCGGCACCGCCGTCGCAAAGCGCGCCAAGGCCTTCGGCCTTTCGATCCATTACCACAACCGCCACCGGGTGCACCCCGATACGGAAGACGCGCTGGAAGCGACCTATTGGGACAGCCTCGACCAGATGCTCGCGCGCGTCGACATCGTCTCGGTCAACTGCCCCTCGACGCCGGCGACCTACCATCTGCTCTCGGCCCGCAGGCTCGAGCTGATGCAGCCGACGAGCTATATCGTCAACACCGCGCGCGGCGGCATCATCGACGAGACGGCGCTGATCAAGTGCCTGAAGGAGGGCAAGATCGCCGGCGCAGGGCTCGACGTGTTCGAGAACGAACCGGCCGTCAATCCGAAGCTCCTGAAGCTCGCTTCGGAGGGCAAGGTCGTGCTGCTGCCGCACATGAGCTCGGCAACGCTGGAAGGGCGCATCGACATGGGCGAGAAGGTGGTGATCAACATCCGCACCTTCTTCGACGGCCATCGGCCGCCGGACCGGGTTCTGCCGAGCCGGGTCTGATTCAGGCTTTCCGCCGCCGGTACTTCAGCGTCTCGAATCGCGCTGCAAGACCGTCATACAGCATGAGCCGGCCGATCAGCGGCTCGCCGGCGCCGGTGAGAAGCTTGATCGTCTCCATCGCCATCAGCGTACCGATGACACCCGTCAGCGCGCCGACGATGCCGGCTTCGGCGCAGGCCGGCACGACGCCCGGCGGCGGGGCGGAAGGGAAGAGATCGCGGTAGCCGGGGTTGAGCGTCCCGTCCGCGGCCGCTTCATAGGGCTTCAGCACCGTCAGCGAACCGTCGAAACGGCCGACGGCGCCGGTGACGAGCGGGATGCGCGCCGCCTCGGCGGCATCGGCTGCGGCATAGCGCGTATCGAAATTGTCCGAACCGTCCACCAGCAGGTCGTAGCCGGCGAGGAGGCGCGCGGCATTTTCCGCCGTCAGCCGCTCGGCGATGCCGGTGAAGCGCACATGGGGGTTGAGGCGGGCGACGGCGGCTCCGGCGCTCTCGACCTTCGGCGTGCCGATGCCCGCCGTATCGTGGATCACCTGGCGCTGGAGATTGGAGAGCGAGACCGCGTCGTCGTCGAGGACCCCGATACGGCCGATGCCGGCGGCGGCGAGATACTGGATGACCGGCGTGCCGAGGCCGCCCGCACCGATAATCAGCACACCCGCCTGCTTCAGCTTCTGCTGGCCCGCCCCGCCGATCTCGGCGAGCACGATATGGCGGCGGTAGCGGTCGATCTCGTCGGGGCCCAGGGGATCGGTCATGTCACGATGCCTCCGTTCGAAACGGTGAGAAACTGCGCGCGCGCGCCGAGCGCGTCGAACATCGCCCGGTCGGTGCCGGTCATGAAGGCCTGGCCGCCGAGCGCGTCGACCCGGTCGAACAGCGCGGCGCGGCGGCCCTCGTCGAGATGGGCGGCGATCTCGTCCAGCAGCAGCACCGGCGCATGGCCGGTCATGCCGGCAACCAGACCGGCATGGGCGAGGACGAGGCCGACGAGCAGCGCCTTCTGCTCGCCCGTCGAGCAGCGCTCGGCCTCCATGTCCTTCTCGCGGTGGCGGATGAGGAGATCGGCACGGTGCGGACCGTCGAGCGTGCGGCCGGCGGCGGCATCGCGGTAGCGCCCCTCCTGCAGCATGGCAAGGTAGATTTCCTCGATCTCGTAGGCCGGGCGCTGCCATTCCGCGTCGAGGAAGCCGGAAAGCCGCATGGTGGCCGAGGGGAAGGGCCCGTCGTCGCGCGCCGCCTCGACGAGGCCGGAGAGCAGGCCGACGAGCTCGTGGCGGGCGTGGGCCATGGCGATGCCGAGCTCGGCCATCTGCCGTTCGAGCGCGGTCAGCCAGGCGGCATCGGGCCGCGGTTCGGAGAGAAGCCGGTTGCGGCCGCGCATCGCCTTTTCGTAATCCGCCGCGCGGCGGCCGTGCTCGGGATCGAGCGAGAGCACGAGCCGGTCGAGGAAGCGGCGGCGATCGGCGGAAGGCCCGGTGAAGAGGCCATCCATGGAAGGGGTGAGCCAGAGCACGCGCAGATGGTCCAGGAGCTCGTCGACGGTGCGGGCGGGCGTGCCGTTGATCCTGAGCTTCCGTGCCTGCCCCTCGTCTCCGCCTTCCGTGCCCGTGCCGATGTCGGTTTCGCCCATCATGCCGTCCACCGCTGCGAACACGGAAAATCCGCCCCCGCTGCCCGCGCGCACGACGTCGCCATAGGCGGCGCGGCGCAGGCCCCGCCCCGGAGACAGGAAGGAAACGGCCTCCATGAGGTTCGTCTTGCCCGCGCCGTTCTGCCCCGTCAGCACGACGTGCCGGCCGTCGAGCGCGAGCGACAGGCCCGCATAGTTGCGGAAGTCCGTGAGCTTGAGTCGGGAGAGGGAAACCTTGTGCGGCATGGGGTGAGAGCTAGAGCATTTTGCCGCCAAGGGGAATCACCTCGCGGCGCATAAATCGGGCGACAAGGGAAAGATAGGATCATGCCGGCCCTCGCCCAAGCCCCGAGGCGGCGCCCATGTCGGCGCAAGCCGGTTGCCCGCGCAGGCAGGAGGGGATAATCGGAAGGCCCGCCGCGCTTTGCATCCTCCCCCTCCAGCCAGCAGGTCACCGTCTTGTCCTTCCGTCCCGTCTTCGACTGCAGTTTCTCCGCCTTCCTCTTCGACATGGACGGCACGATCATCAACTCGATCCCGGCCACCGAGCGGGTCTGGACGCGATGGGCGCTGAAGCACGGGCTCGACGTCGCCACCTTTCTGCCGACCATGCACGGCGTGCGCGGCATCGACACGATCACCCGCCTCGGCCTGCCGGGCGTCGATCCCGCTGCCGAGGCGAAGGAGGTCGAGCGCGAGGAGATGGAGGACGTGGACGGCATCCTCCCGATCCCCGGCGCGATCGCATTCCTCTCTGCGCTGCCGGCCGGCCGCTGGGGCATCGTGACGTCGGCACCGGTCGCGCTCGCCCGCCGCCGCCTCGCGGCTGCCGGCATCCCGCTGCCCGGGGTCATCGTGACCGCCGAGGACGTGACGAGAGGCAAGCCGGCGCCGGACGGCTACCGGCTCGGCGCGGAACGGCTCGGCTTCGACCCGGCCGATTGCCTCGTCTTCGAGGACGTGCCGGCCGGCATCCTTGCCGGCGAAGGCGCGGGCGCGCAGGTCGTCGTGATGACGGCGACGCATCAGCACCCGATCGAGACCGGCCATCCGCTGCTGGACAGCTACGAAGGCGTGGCGCCTCACGTGGACCCCGACGGCAGGCTGCGGCTCATGCGCACCGCGGGCTGAGGCCCGCCCGGCGGTTCCACGGCCAGACTGGCGGCGGCGCATGAAAAAGCCGAGGTCTTACGACCCCGGCTTTCCGACTTGCGCTACCGTGAAGAGCGAAAGCCCGGAGCCGCTCAGGCGGCCGGCTGCCTGGTCTTGCGCAGATACGGCAGGACCGTGTCGAAGGAGCCGAAGCGGGCGATGGCGTCCTCGTTGGAGACGGCGGCGGTGATGATCACGTCTTCGCCCTGCTGCCAGTTCGCGGGGGTCGCGACCTGGTGCTTGCTGGTGAGCTGGATCGAGTCGATCGCGCGCAGGATCTCCGCAAAATTGCGGCCCGTCGTCATCGGATAGGTGAGGATCAGCTTGATCTTCTTGTCCGGGCCGATGACGAAGACGGAACGCACGGTGGCGTTGTCGGCAGGCGTGCGGCCTTCGGCGGTCTCGCCGGCGGCGGCCGGCAGCATGTCGTAGAGCTTGGCGACCTTCAGGTCCCTGTCGCCGATCAGCGGATATTCGACGTCGAAGCCGGTGGCGGTGCGGATGTCGGCCTTCCACTTGTCGTGGCTCTCGACCGGATCGACGGAAATGCCGATGATCTTGACGCCGCGCTTGCGGAATTCGCCTTCGATGCCCGCCATGGCGCCGAGCTCGGTGGTGCAGACGGGGGTGAAGTTCTTCGGGTGCGAGAAGAGCACGGCCCAGCCGTCGCCGATCCATTCATGGAAGTTGATGGTGCCGGCGGTGGTTTCGGCGGTGAAATCCGGAGCGATGTCGTTGATGCGCAGGCTCATGGGTATCGTCCTCTCTGTCGTGCGGGATCGCAGGCGAGACGCCCGCGAGAATACATCCGGCCGGTAGATAGAACGAAAAAGCCGCCTTGCCTATAGCCGTGCCCTTGCAAGCCGGGGCCGGAGGGAAGCGCAACTTTGCGCCGATTCGACCTTCGGCAAGAAGGCTTTCGGCAAGTTCCCGCCCATGCGCCAAACCGTTCTCCCGAGAGCCGCGACAGGGAAAGGCGATTTTCTTTTGACCGGACGGGCAAGTTCGCGCGTCAATCGGCGATTTCGGCGCGTCCGCTCGTCAGATCGGCGATCAATCGGCCGACCTCCTGCGCCCTTTCCACCGGTACGCGAAAGGAAAGGCGCGCCCCGGTATCGTGATAGGCCTCCTCGTCCATCACCAGGCCGGCGAGGGAGCCGAGCCGCGCCTTGACAAACGCGAGATCGGAAAAGCCGAGCGAGACGGAGAGCGCGACGCGTTCGACATATTCGGTCTTCGCGGCGATGCGCAGGCAGGCGGCCGCCGTGCCGCCATAGGCGCGGACGAGGCCGCCGCTGCCGAGCAGGACGCCGCCGAACCAGCGCGTGACGACCACCAGCGTGCGATCGAGCGCCTGGCCGTCGATGGCCTGAAGGATCGGCTTTCCCGCCGTGCCGCCCGGCTCGCCGTCGTCGCTGAAGCGATAGGCCTGGCCGATGCGCCAGGCCCAGCAATTGTGGTTGGCCGCAGGGTCGGAGATCTCCGCCAGCCGCAGTTTCGCCTCCGCTTCGCTGCCGACCGGGCAGGCGATCGCGAGGAACCGGCTCTTGCGGATCTCCTGCTCGAAACGTTCTATGCGGTCCAGCGTGTACAAGGGCGATTTCCGGCGGCGGCAGGCCCGTCTCGTAACGCCTCCACCCCCGCCGCTTCAAGGGGTGAATAGAGCACCAATTTTATAGACTATTGACAGCCGCCACGATTTTGCCATGATGTTGACCGGACCGTAACAACGACGGAGTGATGGCATGATGTATCTCGGTGGCGTGACGCTCGGCTACTTCAACCTCTATCCGATCGGCTTCCAGCCGAAGACCGAAGGCGCCGAGGCCGAAGACACGCAAGACGAGGAGAGAGTGAATTCCGCCACGGAAGACCGCCTCCCCCTCGAAGGCAGCCGGCTCTCCTCCTCCCGCCGCCCGGTGCAATGGCCCCTGCACGTTTTCTTCTGAAGCGGATTTTCAGGGACCACAAAAAATCATCGATGGTTTTTCACAGTCTGCCGCAATCCGGCGGAACCGCTAGAATGACGTGACGGCCTCCGCGCCGATGCCGCGAACCTCGCCGGCGGGCCTGGCCGCCGGATCGGTGCCGGCCAGCGGCACGAGGCGGACGGTCTTTACCCCGCCCGGCGCAAGATGGAACCAGTTGTCCGCCGGCAGGAAGCCCTCGACGTCGATGGCGACGGACTGGGCGAAACGCTCCGCCGCAAGGGCGAGTGTCCAGCCTTCCGCATCCTGCCGAAGCTCGGCGGTCACAACCGCGGGAAACATCGCCTTCGACCGACCGCGCGGGAAATGGAACGCTTCGGCAATCACCGTTCCATCCGCATCGGCAAGCCGCCCGACCGTCACGTCATGCGAGGGCGGGCCGAAGCGGAAGGCATAGGTCGTGTCGAAGAAAGCGCCGAACAGGCCGGTTGCCGGCAGGGTCAGGGCGGAACGCGGCGCGAGCGTGATGCTCCTGCGGCCCGAGACGACCGGCTGGCGGCCGTGGCGCAGGCAGGACAGGTGGAGCGTCAGGGAGCGCTCCTGCGCGCTGTCATTGATCGCGTGCACGTCCAGCCCGTTCGTGCCTTCGTCGGAAAGCACGACCTGAACCGGGCGGAAGGCGCGGCGCAGCGCGTGCCAGGCGGATTTCGGCAGGCCCGCCGCATCGACGAGGCCCCAACCGGCACCGGGCAGGAGATCCTGGAAGGTCCACACCAGCGCGCCCTTGCAGGTGGATTGCGGGCGGCGCCATTCGGCGAAGGTCGCCTCCATCACCTCGGCCACCGCAGCGCGGGAAAGGTCGAGGTAGCGCGCCGGGTCCTCGCGGCGCAGGCGTGCCGGATCCGCCCCGTAGAGGAGGCCGAGATAGTGGTCGCGCACATCCTCGAAATCCCAGGAGGCGCCGCGATCTCTCGGAACACGGGCCTTCCAGCGCGGATCGTGCACGGCCGGCACCGGCAGGTGCGCGTCGAGCGTCGGCCGTTCCGGCACATTGGCGAAGGCGAGGCTTTCGGCGGCAAAGCGCACCTCGGCGCGGCGCGCGTCCTCAAGCGGCCGGCAATAGGCGCCGACGCCGTAATAATGCGTGACGCCGGCATTGGGCGCGAAGGGCATGGCGCCGCCGCTCGGCGAGTTTTCGACATAGGGCACGTCCGGCCGATGCGCGGCGGCAAGGGCCGGCAGGATCTCGCGGGTCAGCGGTCCGGCCCAGGCGCCTTCCGGCAGGCCGAGCATCGCCGCCTGCTGGTCGATCTCGCTGCCGCCGCAGAGAACGGCAAGCGACGGCGAGGCGGCGTTGGCATCGAGAAACTGCGCGATTTCCCTGCGCACGCTCTCGACGAACGCATCGTCGTTAGCCGGGTAATCGAAGTTGGCGAACTGGAAATCCTGCCAGACCATCATCCCGAGCTCGTCGCAGAGCGCGAAGAAATCCGGCGTCTCGTAGGCCATCGTCCCGCCGATGCGCAGCATGTTCATGTTCGCGTCCGCCGCCAGCTTCAGGAACGGCTCGTAGCGCTCGCGGCTGCCCGGCAGGTCGACGATGTCGGCACTGGTCCAGACCGCGCCGCGGCAGAAGATCTTCGTGCCGTTGACGCGGAGCGCGAAATCGCGGCCGTCCGTGCCGCGGTCGATCTCGACGCGGCGGAAGCCGGTGCGGCCGAGCCTGCGGCGCACGCCCTCCACGACGAGATGGACGTCGTGCAGCACCGGCGCGCCATGGCTGTGCGGCCACCACGCCGCGACATGCGGAATGGCAAGGCTTGCCGTGAAGCGTCCCGCCCCGTCGGATACGGCGATCGCGGCAACGCCCGCGCATTCCACGGTCGGCGGGACAGCACCGTCGAGATCGAAGCGCACGTCGAGCCGACCGGTGCCGTCCTCCTCCAGGCGGGCGGCGATGCTCACATCGGCCGGAACCGTCGCGGCGCACCGCGAGAGGCGCACCGGCCGCCAGGGGCCGCTCGCATGGACCTCCGGGCACCAGCCGGGCATGCGGCCGAGCAGCGTGGTGCGGACGAGCCGAAGGCCCTGCGGCGTGATCATCTGCGGGCGCCAGCGGGCGCGGGGCCTGCGCTTTTCCAGATGCGGCTTCAAGGCGCGGAAGCAGAGGACGAGCCGGTCGCCGCCGGTGAGCGTCACGGGCAGGTCGTGGCGCACGAACATGCTGTCGGAGGAAAGCGCAAGCGCGCCGTTCCACCAGGCCTCCGCGATCGTCGCGAGCCCGTCGAAATGCAGGACGGCGTCACCCGGCGCCTCGCCGGCAAGGTCCAGCACATACCAGGCATCGAGATGGTCGAGCGGTTCGGGTGCCGTCCGGTCGAAGCGTCCGGCGCGCTCCAGCGCCCCGGCGACCGTGCCGGGCACGGGAGCGTCGATGGAACCGGAACGGCCTTCCAGCGCCGCCGGATCGGGGGCGGCGCCGGCCGGCGTCAGGATCATGCGCCAGCCGTCCGAGAGCGCTTTTCCGTTCGAAGTCACCCTTTCCTCCTTCAACCGAGGCGGGCGGCGAGCGTCACCATCAGCCTGTCCCAGGCCTCGGCCGCCGGGTCGAGCGCCGTTGCGAGCGGATCGAACCTGCGGCGCGTCACGGCCCGGGCGAGCTGGAACTGCACGGACTTCGCCGTCTCCGAGATTTTTCGCGCAGCGTCGGCGGCGTCCTTCAGGTTGCCATCCGGCGCGAGCCAGTCGAGATGGCTGCCGGCGAGCTCGAAATTGGCGCCGAGCTGGCGGAGCGTGTTGAAGGCGTATTTATGGAAGAAGCCGAAGGGGCGGTCCGCCACGGCCTCCACCTGCCTGGGGAAGACCTGCGCGAAGGCCGCGACGGGATTTTCCGCCGGACGCCGGGCGAAATGCACGGCGGCGAGGCGCTTTGCTTCGCGGTGCAGATGCGCCGCGTCGGGGCGCCTTTCCGGGAACTTGGCGAATTCCGTATAGGGCAGGAAGGGCAGGTCCTCGGGGCCGTCGTTCAGATGGAACAGGCCGTCGAAATCCTCCCCCTCAAGCCGGAAGAAGCCGGCATTGTGGAAATAGTCGAGCCGCTTCGCTTTGAGGTCCAGCCGGTTGATCGCGACCGTCGTCTTGCCGTGTTCCTGGCGGTAGGCGACGCCGCGGGTGTCCGGCATGTAGAAACTGTCCATCTCGACGAGGCAGAGCCGGCCGCGCGCGATCTGGGTCGCGACATGGTCCTCCACCCGGTCGAAGATCGCAAGCTCGGTGCAGCGGATGCCGTAGAGCGTTTCGAGGTCTTCCAGCGGCACCTTGAAGAAGGTGAACTGGTCGCCCTCGAAATCCTGGGTCAGCGAGAAGCCGAGCATCGCCTCGGGGACGGTGCCGAAAGCGTTCAGCACCTCGATCCAGAGGTCGACGTAGCAATTCGTCTCCGGCCACATGCGTGTCCCGTCGTGCAGGGCATGCGGCCGGTAGGTCTCGGGGTCAAGCCCGGCGAAGACGGCAGCCATGTCAGTCCTGGTATCCCAGCACCTTGCGGACGCTTTCCGGCCAGGCGGCGATGTCGAGGCCATGGCGGGCGAAGAGCGCGAGCGCGATGCGCTCCAGGCCGAAGCCGACGCAGGCCGTGTGCGCCACGTCGCCGTTCTCCAGGTAGAGGCCCCACTTCGCGCCGAAGGCGTCCTGGTGGTAGTTGAAGCTCATGCAGGCGGTCGGCTTGGCGGCGGACGTCACCGGGATCAGCAGCTCGAACTTCAGGTTCTGGTCGCGCTGGTTGTTGGCGAGCATGCGCCCCGCGCGGCCGAAGAACGGGTCGTTCGCGACATCGATCGTCACGTCGAGGCCGACCTTGGCCATCATCTCGAGGCCCCGGTCCATCCAGGTCTGGCGGAAGGTCGTCACATGCTCTTGCGTACCCATGCAGACATATTCGCGCATGCGGAAAAGCTGCTGGCGGGCCGGGTCGTTGGAGGGTTCGTGGCGGAAGCAGTAGGACTGCAGGTCGTAGAGCCCGCCCTTCTTCGGCAGGCGGCCGCGCCTGGCGATCGTCGGGTAGAGCGGATAGCAGGCCGCCGGCGTCAGCACGATGTCCGTCGCCTTCTGGTCCTTGGTCCAGTCGCCGCCGACCTCCATGCATTGCAGGAGGCTCATGTGGTCGAGCTCGCCGCCGCAGAAGCTGTGCACGGTGCCGGCGAGCTGCGGGAAGCTCTTCATGTAGCCGGAAGTCTCGAAATGGGCGCGGTTCATGCCCGGCGGGAAGCGCATGGCTTCCGCCCCGTCGGCGCCGCCATAGGCATCGATCAGCCGCTCGAAGCGGGCGATGACGTCCTCGAAGGCGCCCGAGCGGCCGTAGAGGCCCTCGACGCCGGTATCGATGAGCAGGCCCGTATCGAAGAGCCGGTCGAGAAGGGAGGTCTGCATGTCCATGGTGTCACCCGATCAGGCTGGTGTCCTGCTTGTGCACGAGCAGGAGGTTCGACGTGTTGCCCAGGATGCGGTCGTTGGAGATCATGAGCTGGGCGGAATGCGCGTCGCGCAGGTGCCGGCCGAGGCTGAAGGGCGTGCCGTTCTTGTAGCCCATGATGCCGCAGATCAGCATGGCCTGGTTGATGATGGCGAGGATCGTCTCGGAGGAAGCGATCTTCACGTTGTTCATCGCCACCGCAAAGCCCATGGAGGAGAGCCGGTCCGGATCGGCCTTCGCCGCCTCGTATTCCTTAAGGCCCGCGACCGTGTTCGACTTGACCAGCTGGAGAAGGTTCGAGGCTTCCGCGAGGCGCAGCGCGCCGGGCGGCGTGACGCCGGGGCTCTTGCGGGCCGCGGCACGCACGAAGGCCTGGGCGCGGGCGACCGCGTTGACGGCGATGCCGTACCAGACCGCGCTCCACAGGAGATGCGAGGTGGCGAGCATCGACTGGGCGGCGATCTCCGCGAAGGGTTTCGGGAATATCTGCTCCTTCGGCGCCTCGCCCTTGAAGAGCCAGCCGTCCGAGCAGGTGCCGCGCATGCCGAGCGTATCCCACACATGGGTCTTCTCGAGCGTGTACTGGTCCTTCGTGAAGACCGTCATGACCTGGTCGGTCGAAGCGGCATCCGCATGGGCGCGGGAGGTGATGAGGATCGCATCGGCCTCGGCGCCGTAGGAAATGACGGTCGCGTCCTTGGTCAGCCGGCAGATGTCGCCCTCGACCTCGATGGCGCAGATGCTGTTGCGCAGGTTGCCGCCGATGCCGCCTTCCGTGGTCGCCGAACCGAGCAGCAGCTGTTCGTCCGCGACGCGGCGCATGAAGGCGGTATGCCACGCACTCTCCTGCCCGTGCGCAACGAGGCTCGACAGCTTGATGTGGTGCATGGCGAAGACCATGGCGGCGGCCGAGCAGCTCTGGCCGATGAGCGAGCAGACCTCGGCGATCTCGGAGAGCGAAGCGCCCTCGCCGCCGAGGGCGACGGGAATCTGGATGGAGAGCAGCCGCTCGGCGACGAGGGCGTCGAACGCTTCCCGCGGGAAGCGGCCTTTGACGTCCACGTCGTCGGCATGCGCGGCGGCCACGGCGCAAACGCGCTCGGCGCGCTCCGCAAGGCTCGAACCGACGGTGAGCGTCATTCGGCGGCCTCCGCATTGCCGACAAGGCTTTCGACCGCCCGCGTGATCGCATCGACGCTCTGGAAGGACTTGCGGTTGAGCAGGTTGTCGGGGAATTCGACGTCGAAGGCTTCCTCGATGCCGAGCATCACCTGTACGGAGGCAAAGGAGGAAAGGCCGGCCGCATAGAGATCGGCATCGTCCGCCAGTTGGTCGACCGGCACCGGAAGACCGCCGTGCTTGGCCAGGATGTCACGGATCTTCTGCTTCATGTTCTTCTCCATCGCTTTGTTCGTCGGCCGGACAGCTGGCCTTTGCTTATCGTTTCCGACAGGCATAACCGCCGGTTGATAAGATCGGCTGAAGGGACATGGATAAGATTCCGTGAAGCGCCTTCGGGAGGCGGATCATCCTGGAACGCTCCCTTTCGGCCCATTCTGAAGAAAAGCTGAGCGAGGCCGATTTACGAGGGCGTTGCGGACGAGCGCCGATGTTCCGGAACGAAACGATCCGGCCGCGTTGAAACTCCGTTAGCCATATTGCGAAAGCGTGCGGAATAAGTGCGAATCCACGCTCGAAAGGACTTTCAAGGCAGTGCCGGGCAGGTTCCGGGCTTGGCGGGCAGTCCCCCGCCGGCAACCAGGGCGGCAAGCTGCGGCCGGTCGCCGTCGGCGGTCGGCTGGATGTTGAGCGGCTCGTCCGGCGGCCACCAGTCGCCCGCCGCCCAGTAGGCCCAGCCGGTCCATACCGCGCTCTCCCTGCCGACGAGCGCCGTCATGCGGGCAATCCCGTCGAGGCAGGCCCGGTCGGCGGAGCCGCCGAATTCGCCGAGGAAACCGCGCTTGCCGTTTTGCTTCAACCAGCCGGTGAACCGCACCAGCGCCTCCACCGCGTCTTCGGCACGCTCGCAGGTCTTCGCGGTTCCGGAGAAATCGCCGTCGAGATATTGATGCACCTCGTAGGCGTGGTTGTCCGCCGGATCCTCGATGCCGAGCATGACGGTGCCGTTGGCTCCGCCCTCCCGCTCCTCTTGCCAGCTGTGCGCGCCGGTCCAGATCGTGCCCGGAACGAGCACGAGGTTCTTGGCGCCGGTCTTGCGGATCGCCGCGATGGCGGCGTTGGCGGAGGCGAGCCATTGCGTGGCCGTCACGTCATGCGGCTCGTTCATCAGGCCGAACTGCACGCCCTGGTCGTCCTTGTAGTCTTCGGCAAGCCGCCGCCAGAAGTCGGCGAAGGCGCTGTCCGGCACACCGTCGTCCGCGCCGATCTGCTTCTTGTCGTAATAGGCATAGTTGTGCGGATCGAGGATGACGGCCATGCCGGCGGCGCGCAGCGCCTTGACGGTATCGGCAAGCCGCGTGCGCTCCGCCTTGTCGAAGCCGCGGTTGAGCCGCGGCTGCAGGCGTTCCCACTTGAAGGGCAGGCGCACGGCATTGAAGCCCTTGCCGGCGAAATAGGCGATCGTCTCGGCGGAGGGGTAGGTATAGTCCTTGCCGTAGGTGCCGCGGCCCTCGCCGAATTCGGCGCCGGCGAGATTGACGCCCCTGAGGCAGGCCGCGCCGGCCTGCACGGGCGCGGCAAATGCCGCCATGGCCGCCACCAGCCGAAAGAGCGCCGTCGCGGCGGATAGGGATCGCATGCCTCGCCTCCGCTTCGGCACCGGTTGGTCTTGCGGCAACGGCCAAAGGCCGGCCATCGATCCGCCGATCAAGCGGCAGATGGCGTTAAGGCCACGTTAAGCCGGCGCTTTCTCAGTGCGCCTCGTCCCAGTTCGTCGCGGCGCGGGCGTCCACCTTGAGCGGCACCTTCATCGAGAGCGCCGGCATGGCGGCGTTTTCCATCACGCTGACGATCACCGGGATCGCCTTTTCGACCTCGCCGTCCTCGACCTCGAAGATCAGTTCGTCGTGCACCTGCAGGAGCATGCGGGCGGAAAGCCCGGCAGCCTGAAGCGCCGGTTCCATCTTCACCATGGCACGGCGGATGATATCGGCCGCCGAGCCCTGGATCGGGGCATTGATCGAGGCGCGCTCGTTGAAGGCGCGCACCGAGGGGTTGGACGACTTGATCTCCGGATAGTGCGCGCGGCGGCCGAAGATCGTCTCGACATAGCCGTGCTCGCGGGCGAAGGCCTTGGTGCTGTCCATGTAGTCCTTGATGCCCGGGAAGCGCTCGAAATATTTCTTGATGTAGTCGCCCGCCTCCGAGCGCTCGATGGACAGCTGGTTGGCAAGACCGAAGGCCGAGATGCCGTAGATGATGCCGAAATTGATCGCCTTGGCGCGGCGGCGGATTTCCGCCGGCATGCCCTCCACCGGCACGCCGAACATCTCGGACGCCGTCATCGCGTGGATGTCGATGCCGTCGGCGAACGCCTGCCGAAGCTGCGGGATGTCGGCGACATGGGCGAGCACGCGCAGCTCGATCTGGCTGTAATCGGCCGAGACCAGCTTGTGGCCGGGCGTCGAGATGAAGGCCGTGCGGATCTTCCGCCCCTCGGCCGTGCGCACCGGGATGTTCTGGAGATTGGGATCGGAGGAGGAGAGGCGGCCGGTCGTCGTGGCGGCGAGCGCGTAGGACGTATGCACGCGTTTCGTTTCCGGGTGCACGAAACCCGGCAGCGCGTCGGTATAGGTGGATTTCAGCTTGGTCAGCTGGCGCCAGTCGACGATCTTGCGCGGCAGCGGAATGCCCTGCGCGGCGAGGTCTTCCAGCACCTGCGCGGAGGTCGACCATTGACCCGTCTTGGTCTTGGATGCGCCGGGAAGGCCCATCTTGCCGAACAGGATGTCGCCGAGCTGCTTCGGCGAGCCGATATTGAAACGCTCGCCGGCAAGCGCGTAGATTTCCTCCTCCAGCGCCGCCGCGCCCTGCGCCAGCTCGCCGGAAAGGCGCGAGAGCACCTGCCGGTCGATGGTGATGCCGCGCTCTTCCATATGGGCGAGCACCGGCACCAGCGGACGCTCCAGCCGTTCGTAGACGGTGGTCATGCGCTCGGCGGCAAGCCGCGGCTTCAGCACGTGCCAGAGGCGGAGCGTCACATCGGCGTCCTCCGCCGCATAGGCGGTCGCGCGGGCGATGTCGACCATGTCGAAGCTCTGCGCGCCCTTGCCGGAGCCGGCGACGTCCTTGTAGGCGATCGGCTTGTGGCCGAGCCAAAGCTCCGAGAGCGTGTCCATGCCGTGCGTCGTCGTGCCGGCATCGAGCGCGTAGGACATCAGCATCGTGTCGTCGAAGCTCTTCATGGTGATGCCGTGGCGGCGCATGACCAGATAGTCGTATTTGAGGTTCTGCGCGACCTTGAGGACCGACGGGTCTTCCAGCAGGCCCTTCAGCCGCTCCAGGGCGGCGCGGATCGGGATCTGTCCCTCGGCAAGCCCGCCGCCGAGCAGGTCGCCGACGCCGGTCTTGTGGTTGAGCGGCACATAGCAGGCGCGGATCACCGTGCCGGTCGGATCGCCTGCATTGTCGGCGATCGCCAGCGAGAAGCCACACAGCTCGGCCTGCATGGCATCGAGCGAGGTCGTTTCCGTATCGAAGCCGACGAGCCCGGTTTCGCGCGCGGCGGCGATCCAGCGGTCCAGCGTTTCCAGGTCGCGCACCGTCTCATAGGTGGAAGGATCGATCGGCGCGGCGGAAAAGCGCTCCGCCCGCGCCCTGGCGAGCGCCGAGGGCGTGGCCTCGCCGGGCTTGGTGGTGGGCAGCAGCGTCGAGGCCGCCTCGGCCGCCGTCTCCTTGCCGTCGAGCGCGAGGGCCGGGCCGGCGACGTCGCCCTTGTCGAGATCGGGGCCATGCGCCTCGGCGCCCCATTCGACCGGCACGTCCGCCGGTTCGATGGCGCTTGCATCGCATTCGCAGGCCTCGGCGACGCGGCGGGTCAGGGTGTTGAACTCCATGGCCTTGAGGAAGGCGATCAGCTTCGGCCCGTCCTGCGGGTGGAGGATCAGCTCGTCGAGCGGCACGTCGAGCGGCGTGTCGGTCTTCAGCGTGACGAGCTGGCGGGAGAGCAGCACCATCTCGCGATTGGCGAGGATGTTCTCGCGGCGCTTGACCTGCTTGATCTCCTCGGCGCGCGAAAGCAGCGTGTCGAGGTCGCCGTATTCGGCCAGAAGCTGCGCGGCCGTCTTCGGGCCGATGCCGGGAATGCCGGGGATGTTGTCCGTCGAATCGCCGGTCATCGCCTGCAGGTCGATCATCTTCTCCGGCGGCACGCCCCATTTCTCGATCACCTCGGGAATGGAGATCTGCTTGTCCTTCATCCCGTCGTACATCGAGACATTGGCCGTCACGAGCTGCATGAGATCCTTGTCGGAGGAAACGATGGTGACGTCCGCGCCGTCGGCCTCCGCAAGGCGGGCATAGGTGGCGATCAGGTCGTCGGCTTCGAATCCCTCCTTCTCGATGCAGGGCAGGTTGAAGGCGCGCGTGGCGTGGCGGATGAGGCCGAACTGCGGGATCAGGTCCTCCGGCGGCGCCGTGCGGTTCGCCTTGTAAAGGTCGTAGAGCTCGTTGCGGAAGGTCTTCGAGGAATAGTCGAAGATCACAGCGAAATGGGTCGGCGTCACGCCCACATCGGTGTTGCGCGCATCCTTGAGCAGCTTCCACAGCATATTGCAGAAACCCGAGACGGCATTGACCGGCAGCCCGTCCGACTTGCGGTTGAGCGGAGGGATGGCGTGGAACGCGCGGAAGATGAAGCCCGAGCCGTCGACGAGGAAGAGATGATCACCTTTTTTCATGGGGTGAATGGATAGCGCGGGCGGCCTGCCGCGTCCATCTCTCATTGCGAGCGCGCAGCCCTTTCGAAGCTCCCGAAAGTCTCACGCGAACGTTACCGATTTGTAATTTTCGCAAGGGCCGGAATCCCTTGAAAAGCCACATTCCGACCCACAGATATTGTTCATCGGCACCTGATCAGAGCCGTTGTCTGGCACCCGGCCTGTCCCCCGCCGCGCCAGACGAGGACAAAGGCCTCATCCCCCTCTCCGGGCCTTTGTCCGTAATTCGAGAGAAGCCGCCGCGACAAGCCTCCTGTCGTCGGCGGCTTCCCGCATTATGGCCTATCGATCGCCTGCGATCCACATTGTCTTCGGCCGCGAACCGGCCTAGCTTCTCGCCCATGGATTTTGACCGGAAGGAGTCGGCTGCTTACCTCGCCAATCTCCTGGCGAAGGCGGCGTCCCGTGCCCTCCAGGCGCGGGCGGACGGAGCCGGCTTCGCACCCGGCCAGTTGCCCGTCCTCCTCGAACTGTGGAGCGGCGACGGCCTCACCCAGCGCGAGCTTCTCGACCGGCTCGACATCGAGCAGGCGACGATGGCCAACACGCTTTCCCGCATGGAGCGCGACGGCCTCGTTTCCCGCCGCCGCCACCCGAAGGACAAGCGCGCGCAGCTCATCTTCCTGACGGCACACGGCAAGGCCCTGCGCGAGACGGCGATGGCCGCCGCTTCCGCCACGGAGGAGACGCTCTTTAAGGGCTTCCGCCGCTTCGAACGGGAACTGCTGCTGGAATATATGCGCATGGTGCTCGCCAATCTCGGCCGCGATCCGCGCATCTGACCTCGCAAACCGTCATACGATTTGCCCTTCCCGACGCGATCGGTCTAATGTCGCGCCGAAAATCTTTTGATTTGCGCATGTTGCCGCCTTTGCGCGGCATGCCCTGGGGAATTCGACCATGACCAACCTTCTGCCCGTCCTCGACCGTGCCAGCGCCGGGATTCCGGCCAGCCTCGAACGCCTGTTCGAGCTCGTGCGCATCAAATCCATCTCCACCGATCCGGCCTACAAGGCGGAGTGCCGCAGGGCGGCCGAATGGCTGGTGACGGAGCTGCGCTCGCTCGGCTTCGACGCGACGGTGCGCGACACGCCCGGCCATCCCATGGTCGTCGCCCATCACGACGGCGCAAGGCCCGATGCGCCGCACGTTCTCTTCTACGGCCATTACGACGTCCAGCCGGTCGATCCCCTGGATCTCTGGGACCACGATCCCTTCCAGCCGGCGGTGCGCGAGATCGACGGCGGCCGCCGCATCATCACCGGCCGCGGCACCTCCGACGACAAGGGCCAGCTCCTGACCTTCGTCGAAGCCTGCCGGGCCTACAAGGAAACGGCGGGCTCGCTCCCCTGCCGCGTCACGATCCTCTTCGAAGGCGAGGAAGAATCCGGCTCGCCCTCGCTGAAGCCTTTCCTCGAGGCCAATGCCGCGGAACTGAAGGCCGACTTCGCGCTCGTCTGCGATACCAGCATGTGGGATGCCGACACGCCGGCGATCTCGGCGGGCCTGCGCGGCCTCGTCGGCGAGGAGGTCGTCGTCAGGGCGGCCGACCGTGACCTCCACTCCGGCTATTTCGGAGGCGCGGCGGCGAACCCGATCCACATCCTCGCGGACATCCTCGCCGGTCTGCACGACGAGACCGGCCGCGTGACGCTCGACGGCTTCTACGACGGCGTCGAAGAGACCCCGACGCAGATCAAGGCGGCCTGGGAAAAGCTCGGCAGGTCGGCGGAAAGCTTCCTCGGCGAAATCGGCCTCTCGATCCCGTCCGGCGAAAGGGGCCGCTCCGTGCTGGAGCTCACCTGGGCGCGCCCGACGGCGGAGGTCAACGGCATCACCGGCGGCTATACCGGCGAGGGCTTCAAGACCGTCATCGCGGCGGAAGCCTCGGCGAAGGTTTCCTTCCGCCTCGTCGGCAAGCAGGATCCCGCAAAGATCCGCGACGCTTTCCGCGCCTATGTGCGGAAGAAGGTCCCGGCCGACTGCTCGGTGGCCTTCCATGCCCATGGCGGTTCGCCGGCAATCCAGCTGCCCTACGATTCGCCGCTGCTCACCAAGGCGAAGGCCGCACTGTCCGATGAGTGGCCGAAGCCGGCGGTCGTCATCGGCATGGGCGGCTCCATCCCGATCGTTGGCGATTTCCAGAAAATGCTCGGCATGGAATCCTTGCTCGTCGGCTTCGCGCTGTCGGACGACCGCATCCACTCGCCGAACGAGAAATACGAGCTGCGTTCCTTCGAGAAGGGCATCCGCTCCTGGGTGCGCATCCTGGCGGCGCTGGCCGCCCGCTGACGCAGATGTGATGACAAGAGTTGGCCGGCGTTAACCGGAGAGCACGGAAATGCTGGCCTACTGAACGAACAAGGGACCGCGTCGCGGACAGGCGATGACAGGCCCGAACGACGGGGAAAGGGATAGGATGGCGCCAGGACGGATCGCAAAGGAACCTTGCCGCTCGGGCGACGGGACGCCGAAGGCAGGGGGCAAGGCAGGATGAAGCGGCTCAAGAAATTCTTCTGGCCTCTCGTCAGTTCCGTCGCGATCATCCTGTCGGTCTATATCCTCTACAAGGACCTGCGCGGCCTTTCGCTCGACGAATTCATGGCGAGCATCCATGCCATTCCGACGTCCGGCTGGATCCTTGCGTGCCTTGCGACGCTGCTGGCCTATGCGGCGCTCGCAGCCTACGACCATCTGGCGCTCGAGCACCTCGGCCATCGCATCTCGCTGTGGTTCATCACCGTCACCTCCTTCACGACCTATGCCCTGTCGCACAATATCGGCGCCTCGGTCTTCTCCGGAGCGCTGGTGCGCTACCGTGCCTATACGTCGAAAGGCCTGACGGGATCGGAGGTGGGGGTCCTCGTCGCCTTCTGCTCCTTCACCTTCGCGCTCGGCACCGTCATGCTCTTCGGCCTAGTGCTGGTCCTTGAACCGGAGATCATCGAGCGCTTCGCCGATTTCCTGCCGATCGAGGCGGCCTTTTCGACGGGCGTCGTCATCCTGACGCTGGTCGGGCTCTATGTGGTGGGCAGCCTCGTCGGCTTCCGGCCCATCAACACCCGCTGGCTGAAGCTCGAATATCCCAAGCCGTCGCTCGTCTTCCGCCAGCTCGTCATCGCGCCTATCGAGCTCATCGGAGCTGCGGCGATCATCTATTTCGTGCTGCCGGCGGAGGGCAATCCCGGCTTCTTCGTCGTGCTCGGCATCTTTCTCGCCTCCTTCTCCGTCGCCCTGCTTTCGCATGCACCCGGCGGCATCGGCGTCCTGGAGCTCGTCTTCATCGCCGGCCTGCCCGACATGGACCCGGCGACGGTCCTGGCGGCGCTCGCCGTCTTCCGGCTCTTCTATCTCATCATTCCGTTCGTCATGGCGCTGGTGGTCATTCTCATCTACGAACGGTCGCGTTTTCTTGCGCGGGCGAACAACGGAGAAGACTGAAAACGCGGATAGTTTCGGTTCATCTTGCATTCAGCCGAATTGTTTCATGCTATGATCCGTCTAGATCACTGTAAAACAGTGACAATCCAAGGGAGACCGACATGAAGACAACGATCAAGGGCGGTATCGCCGCCGCCATGGCCGTCGCCATGTTCGCAACGACCTTCGTCCCGGCACAGGCCTTCGCCATGCCGATGCCGAAGGTCGGCGCATCGCAATCCACCGACGTCGAACAGGTGCAGTACCGTCATCGCCGCGGCTGGCACAACGGTCATCGCGGCTATCGCTACCACCGCCACGGCTATCGCCGCCACTCCGACGGCTGGTGGTATCCGCTCGCCGCCTTCGGTGCCGGTGCGATCATCGGCGGCGCGATCGCCAATGACGGCTACGCCCGGCCGCGCTACGAGGGCATCAATCCGCGCCACACCGAATGGTGCTATGCGCGCTACCGGTCGTACCGGGCCTATGACAACACGTTCCAGCCCAACTACGGGCCGCGGCGCGAATGCCTTTCGCCTTACTACTGAGGCATTTTCCTCGGGCGGCCTTCGGGCCGCCCGAGCCCGTTAAGACCGGCAAGGCACGTTCACGGCTTCTTAACCACCCCTTAAATCGCCGCATTTAAGGTCCAACGGACGGCGACGTTTTCGAGGGCTTATCCGACCGCTTATGGCAGGCAACCGCAAATCCCAGCGCATCGAACCGTCCTTCCGGGGATCGGCGGAACGCGACGACGATTTCCACGTCGGCGCGGACGATCGCGTGGTGGGCGGCATGGACGGCCGCAAGGGCCGCGGCAAGGCGGCGAAGGCAGGGCGGCCGCGCGGCGCGCCGGCGCGGCGCCGGGGGTCCTCCGGCGGCATTTTCGGTCTCTTCCGCAGGCTCGTCTACTGGTGCCTCGTGCTCGGCCTCTGGGGCGCCATCGGCGCCGGCGGCCTCGTGCTCTATTACGGCGCGCGCATGCCGAGCGCCACGAGCTGGTCGATCCCCGACCGGCCGCCGAACGTCAAGATCCTCGCCGTCAGCGGCGACATCATCGCCAATCGCGGCCTTACCGGCGGCGAGGCGCTGTCGCTGGAAAACATGTCGCCCTACATCCCGCAGGCCGTCATCGCCATCGAGGACCGCCGCTTCTACTCCCATTTCGGCGTCGACCCGCTCGGCCTTGCCCGCGCGATGCTCACCAACATCACGAGCGGCCGCATGGTGCAGGGCGGCTCCACGCTGACGCAGCAGCTCGCCAAGAACTTGTTCCTCTCGCCGGAACGCACGCTGGAACGCAAGGTGCAGGAAGTGCTGCTCGCCTTCTGGCTGGAACACAAATATTCCAAGGACCAGATCCTTGCGATGTATCTCAACCGTGTCTTCTTCGGCTCCAATTCCTACGGCGTCGAGGCCGCCTCGCGGCGCTATTTCAACAAGTCGGCGCGCGACGTGAACCTCGGCGAGGCCGCTCTCCTCGCGGGCCTGCTCAAGGCGCCGTCGCGCCTCTCGCCGGCGCGCGATCCGGAAGCGGCCGAGGAGCGCGCGCAGGTCGTTCTCGGCGCGATGCGCGAAGAGGGCTTCATCACCGACAACGAGATCAAGACCGCGATGTCGCAGACGCCGGCGCGGGCGAAGAGCTACTGGTCGGGTGCCGAGCACTACGCCGCCGACATGGTGATGGCGCAGCTTCCAGGCATGATCGGCGACGTCACCGAAGACCTCGTCATCGACACGACGATCGACCTCGACCTTGAAAGGAAGGCCGACGAGGCGATCTCCGCGATGCTGGAGAAGGAGGGCGCCAAGGCGAACGCCTCGCAGGCCGCCCTCGTCTCGATCGACGGAACGGGCGCGATCCGCGCCCTCGTCGGCGGACGCGACTATGCCGAAAGCCAGTTCGACCGCGCATCGAAGGCCAAGCGCCAGCCGGGTTCGGCCTTCAAGCCCTTCGTCTATGCCGCCGCCCTGGAATCGGGCCGTTCGCCGCTGTCGGTGCGCAACGACGCGCCGGTGAGGATCGGCAAGTGGACGCCGGAGAACTACGACCAGAAATACCGCGGCGAGGTGACGCTCGCCTCCGCGCTCGCCAATTCGCTGAACACGATCGCCGCCCAGCTCGTCATGGAGGTCGGGCCGGAGGAGGTGATCAAGCTGGCGCGTCGGCTCGGCATCGAATCGGACCTGCAGGCGAACGCCTCGATCGCGCTCGGCACCTCGGAAGTGACGCTCGTCGAGCTGACGGCCGCCTATGCGCCCTTCATGAACGGCGGCTACAAGGCGACGCCGCATATCATACGCCGCATTTCGACGGCCGACGGCAGGGTGCTCTACGAGAACACCTACGACAATCCGCCCCGCGTGCTGGAGCCGGACGTGGTTTCCATGATGAACGGCATGATGATGCGCGTCATCACCGACGGCACCGGCAAGAACGCCCGCATTCCCGGCTGGCAGGCCGCCGGCAAGACCGGCACGACGCAGTCCTTCCGCGATGCGCTCTTCGTCGGCTACACGAGCAACCTGACGACCGGGGTCTGGTTCGGCAACGACGACGGCAAGTCGATGAAGAAGGTGACGGGCGGCGGGCTGCCGGCCAAGGCCTGGAGCCAGTTCATGACGGCCGCCCATGCCGGCCTCTCGCCCTCGCCGCTGTTCGGCACGGCCGGCGGCGAACCAGTGCTGACGGGAACGGAGCCGGCGCCGGAGGGCGACCAGCTCTTCGACATCATCTCGCGCACGCTCGGCACGGAGGAACGGCCGGCCGACAACGGCGCGGCCGTGGCGAGCGGGGAGACGGGCACCGTTCCCCTCGACGACGGCCTCATCCCGCCGGCCGACGTGGGCGGTGAGCGGCAAACGGGCACCCGCCGCACCACCCTTCTCGACGTCCTTCTCGGCGGCTGACGCCGCCCGCCCGCTTGACGCCCGTCAGGAACCCCACCACATTGCGCCAGAGGATCGATTCATCCGTCCCGGACGCACTGATTTTGCGCGATTTGCGCCTCTTCGATGTCTTGCAGTCGTCTGGAGGGGTCCTTATATACGCCGCACAGCTTCGGCTCAGGCCAGGGCTTTCGACAAGACCATACCATTAGGGGCTGCCAAAAGAATGCCTGAATGGGTTCCGGCAGTTCGCTTGAAGGAGAGAATGACATGGCTAAAGTAATCGGTATCGACCTCGGAACGACCAATTCCTGCGTCGCCGTCATGGACGGCAAGGACGCAAAAGTTATCGAAAATGCCGAAGGCGCACGCACCACGCCTTCCATGGTTGCCTTTACCGACGACGGTGAGCGGCTGACCGGCCAGCCGGCCAAGCGCCAGGCGGTCACCAACCCGGAGAACACCCTGTTCGCCGTCAAGCGCCTCATCGGCCGCCGCTACGACGACAAGACCGTCGAGAAGGACAAGGGTCTCGTTCCCTACAAGATCGTGAAGGCCGACAACGGCGATGCCTGGGTCGAAGCGCAGGGCAAAGGATACTCCCCGTCCCAGATCTCCGCGATGATCCTGCAGAAGATGAAGGAAACCGCCGAAGCCTATCTCGGCGAAAAGGTCGAGAAAGCCGTCATCACGGTTCCGGCCTACTTCAACGACGCCCAGCGCCAGGCCACCAAGGACGCCGGCAAGATCGCCGGCCTTGAAGTGCTGCGCATCATCAACGAGCCGACGGCCGCCGCGCTCGCCTACGGCCTCGACAAGAAGGACGGCAAGACGATCGCCGTCTACGACCTCGGCGGCGGCACGTTCGACATCTCGGTCCTGGAAATCGGCGACGGCGTCTTCGAGGTGAAGTCGACGAACGGCGATACCTTCCTCGGCGGCGAAGACTTCGACATGCGTCTCGTCGAATACCTCGCGGCCGAGTTCAAGAAGGACCAGGGCATCGACCTGAAGAACGACAAGCTCGCCCTGCAGCGCCTCAAGGAAGCTGCCGAAAAGGCCAAGATCGAGCTCTCCTCCTCGCAGCAGACGGAAATCAACCTGCCGTTCATCACGGCGGATGCTTCCGGCCCGAAGCACCTGACGATGAAGCTGTCGCGCGCCAAGTTCGAAAGCCTTGTCGACGACCTCATCCAGCGTACCGTCGCGCCGTGCAAGGCAGCCCTCAAGGATGCCGGCGTCACGGCGGCCGAGATCGACGAAGTCGTCCTCGTCGGCGGCATGAGCCGCATGCCGAAGGTGCAGGAAACCGTCAAGCAGCTGTTCGGCAAGGAGCCGCACAAGGGCGTGAACCCGGATGAAGTGGTCGCCATGGGCGCCGCCATCCAGGCCGGCGTTCTTCAGGGCGACGTCAAGGACGTCCTGCTTCTCGACGTGACCCCGCTGTCGCTGGGCATCGAAACCCTGGGCGGCGTCTTCACCCGTCTGATCGAGCGCAACACGACGATCCCGACGAAGAAGAGCCAGGTCTTCTCGACCGCCGAGGACAACCAGTCGGCCGTGACCATCCGCGTCAGCCAGGGCGAGCGCGAAATGGCTGCGGACAACAAGCTGCTCGGCCAGTTCGACCTCGTCGGCATTCCGCCGGCACCGCGCGGCGTGCCGCAGATCGAAGTCACCTTCGACATCGACGCCAACGGCATCGTGCAGGTCTCGGCCAAGGACAAGGGCACCGGCAAGGAGCACCAGATCCGCATCCAGGCCTCGGGCGGCCTCTCCGACGCCGACATCGAGAAGATGGTGAAGGACGCCGAAGCCAATGCCGAGGCCGACAAGAAGCGCCGCGAGGCCGTCGAGGCGAAGAACCAGGCCGAGAGCCTGATCCATTCCTCGGAAAAGTCGCTCAAGGAATATGGCGACAAGGTCACGGAAGCCGACCGCAAGGCCATCGAGGACGCGATCGCCGCTCTCAAGACCGCCGCCGAGGCTTCCGAACCGGACGCCGAGGACATCAAGGCCAAGACCAACACGCTCATGGAGGTCTCCATGAAGCTCGGCCAGGCGATCTACGAGGCCCAGCAGGCCGAAGAGAAAGCCTCCACGGATGAGGCCGGCGACAACGTCGTCGATGCCGACTACGAGGAAGTCAAGGACGAGGACGACCGCAAGAAGTCGGCCTGAGCCTCCTGATCAAGCCGGCCGCGTCACACGCGGCCGGTGCAACGGATAGCGAGAAGGCGGAAGTCAGCGCGAAGGGAAACAAGGCACCATGATCACTCCCGTTTACCGCGGCGACGACGTCATGGCCTTTCCTTCGCTCCGGCTTCCGCCTTTTTGCATGCGCGGTTCAGGGCAAATCCCGCAGAAACGTGAAACGGTTTTGCGCTCGGAGTTGCGGAAGAAGAAATGCCGCGCAGGCTGAAGGCAAGCTTGCTCATCCACAATAACAAGACCGTTCCCACGAAACGGACGTGAACCCGAATGGCAAAAGCTGATTTTTACGAGACGCTGGGTGTCTCCAGGACCGCCGACGAGAAGGAACTGAAGAGTGCCTTCCGCAAGATGGCGATGAAGTATCACCCGGACAAGAATCCGGGCGATACCGCCGCCGAGCAGAAGTTCAAGGACGTCAACGAGGCCTACGAGACGCTGAAGGATCCGCAGAAGCGCGCGGCCTACGACCGTTATGGCCATGCGGCCTTCGAACAGGGCGGCATGGGTGGCGGCGGCTTCGGCGGCGGCGGGTTCCACGGCGGCGGCTTCTCGGACATCTTCGAGGACATTTTCGGCGAGATGATGGGCGGCGGCCGCCAGCGGCGATCCTCCGGCGGGCGCGAGCGCGGCGGGGACCTGCGCTACAACATGGAGATCTCGCTGGAAGAGGCCTATGCCGGCAAGACGGCGCAGATCCGCGTGCCGACGTCGATCACCTGCGACGTCTGTTCCGGTTCGGGCGCCAAGCCCGGCACCAGCCCGAAGACCTGCGCGACCTGCCAGGGTTCCGGCCGCGTGCGCGCCGCTCAAGGGTTCTTCTCGATCGAACGTACCTGCCCGACCTGCCATGGCCGGGGCCAGACGATCAGCGATCCCTGCACCAAATGCCACGGCCAGGGCCGCGTCACGGAAGAGCGCTCCCTGTCGGTCAATATCCCGGCAGGCATCGAGGACGGCACGCGCATCCGCCTTTCCGGCGAGGGCGAGGCGGGCCTGCGCGGCGGGCCTGCGGGCGATCTCTACATCTTCCTGTCGGTGAAGCCGCACGAATTCTTCCAGCGCGACGGTGCGGACCTTTACTGCACCGTGCCGATCTCGATGACGACGGCCGCGCTCGGCGGCACCTTCGACGTGGCGACGCTCGACGGCACCAAGTCCCGCGTCTCCGTGCCGGAAGGCACGCAGGCCGGAAAGCAGTTCCGCCTCAAGGGCAAGGGCATGCCGGTGCTGCGTTCCAACCAGGTCGGCGATCTCTATATCCAGATCCAGATCGAGACGCCGCAGAAGCTGACCAAGCGCCAGCGCGAGCTGCTGAAGGAATTCGAGGAGATTTCCTCGAAGGAGAACAACCCGGAATCCGCAGGTTTCTTCGCGCGGATGAAGGAGTTCTTCGAAGGCTGATCGCCTCGGAGCACGAACGGAAAGCCCCGGCGGTGCCGGGGCTTTTTTGTCGGCGGGGCGTGCCTGCCGTCCGAGCGCTGGACGACTATGGGCGCTACTCGATCAGAATCGCCCGGAAATCGTTGACGTTCGTGCCGGTCGGGCCGGGCACGAAGAGGTCGCCGAGGGCGTCGAAGGCCGACCAGCTGTCATTGCGGGCCAGGAACTCGGCGGCGTCCTTGCCGGCGTCGGCAAGGCGCGCGACGGTGGTGCCGTCGGCGAAGGCACCGGCATTGTCTTCCGAACCGTCGATGCCGTCCGTATCGGCGGCGAGGGCGCAAAGGCCTTCGAGGCCGTCCGTGGCGCAGGCGAAGGACAGCAGGAATTCGCCGTTGCGGCCGCCCCTGCCCCTGCCCCTGATCGTCACGGTCGTTTCACCTCCGGAGAGGATGACGACGGGCTTCTTGAAAGGCCGGTCGCGGCGGACGACTTCGGCGGCGATGGCGGCGTGGACGCGGCCGACTTCCGAAGCCTCTCCCTCTATGGCGTCGGACAGGATGGCGGCCTCGACGCCGGCCTTCTTCGCGGCAGCGGCGGCAGCCTCCAGCGAGACGGCGGCGGAAGCGACAAGTTTCACCTCGTTGCGGGCGAAGCGTGCATCGGAAGGCAGAGGCGGTTCGTCCTTGCCGTCCCGGATATGGCGCATGACGGCTTCGGGCAGGTCCAGGCGATAGCGCTCGATGAGGCGCAGCGCATCCGTGCGGGTCGTCGCGTCGGCGATCGTCGGGCCGGACGCGACGAGCGCAGGATTGTCGCCCGGGATATCGGAAACCACGAGCGAGACGACGCGGGCGGGATGAGCCAGCGCGGCGAGCCGGCCGCCCTTGATGCGCGAGACCTGCTTGCGCACCGCGTTCATGGCGCTGATCGGCGCGCCGGAGGCGAGCAGGGCCTCGTTGACGGCGATCTCGTCGGCGAACGTCAGGTCGCCGGCAGGCGCCGGCAGGAGCGCCGAGCCGCCGCCGCAGACAAGCGCGACGACGAGGTCGTCCTCGGTGAGGTCCCGGACGGCAGCCATCAGCCGGCCTGAAGCAAGAAGCCCGCTTTCATCCGGCACCGGATGGGCGGCTTCCAGGACCTCGATGCGCTCGCAGGCAACGGCATAACCGTAGCGCGTGACGACGACGCCGGAAAGCGGCGCATCCCACAGGCGTTCGAAGGCGCGCGCCATCTGCGCCGCGCCCTTGCCGGCGCCGATCACCACCGTGCGGCCCTTCGGCTTTTCCGGCAGGTTGGCGGCCAGCACCTTCTCCGGGTCGGCGGCGGCCACCGCGGCGGAAAACAGCGATTCGAGAAAGGCGCGCGGATCGGCGATGGACGGCATGCGGTTCCTCCGGGTCATGCGGATGCTCTATTAAGCACAGCCCCTCATCCGCCTGCCAGCGCCTTCTGCCCGGATGGGAAACGGCGCGGCGGGATGAGGGGCTGCTTCTCCTCCTCCAGAAAGGGTGGCCGGGCGGGGCTCCCCTCCCCGCCCGGCCAGGCCGTCATGCGACGGCGTGGTTCGCCATGCGCTCCAGCGCCTTGACGAGACCGGAGTGGTCGAGGCCCGCCTCGCCATGGGCGGCGCACTGGTTGAAGAGCTCCTGCGTGGAGGCGGTGTTGGGCAGCGAGACACCGAGCGCCTTGGCACCCTGCAGCGCGAGGTTGAGGTCCTTCTGGTGCAGCGAGATGCGGAAGCCCGGATCGAAGGTGCGCTTGACCATGCGCTCGCCGTGCACCTCGAGGATGCGCGAGGAGGCAAAGCCGCCCATCAGCGCCGCGCGCACGCGCGCCGGATCGGCACCGGCCTTGGAGGCGAAGACGAGCGCCTCGGACACCGCCTCGATGGTCAGCGCCACGATGATCTGGTTTGCGACCTTGGTGACCTGCCCGTCGCCGCAATCGCCGACGAGCGTGATGTTCTTGCCCATCAGCCGGAAGAGCGGCAGCGCCCGGTCGAAACTCTCCTGCGAGCCGCCCGCCATGATGGAGAGCGAGGCGTTCTTGGCGCCGACCTCGCCGCCGGAAACGGGGGCGTCGACATATTCGGCGCCGGTCTCGCGCACCTTCTTGGCGAATTCCTTCGTCTCGATCGGCGAGATCGAGCTCATGTCGATGACGAGCTTGCCGGCGGAAAGGCCGTAGGAGACGCCGTTCTCGCCGAAGAGCACGTCCTTCACCTCCGGGGTGTCCGGCAGCATCAGGATGATCGTGTCGACGGTCTCGGCGAGCGCCTTCGGGCTGTCGACGATCTTCAGGCCGTTGTCGAGAAGCTCCTGGCGCGGAGGGACGGAGAACTTCGAGGTGATGACCGTATGGCCCGCGTCCTGCAGGTGGCGCGCCATGGGCGTTCCCATGATGCCGAGGCCGATGAAACCGATATTTGCCATGATCCAACTCCCAATCTCAAAACTGTTGTGTTTCAGCGGCCGACTTCGGCGAGCCAGCCGAGGCCTTCCTCGGTGGTCGCGCGCGGCTTGTATTCGCAGCCGATCCAGCCGTCGTAGCCGAGGGCATCGAGCGTCTCGAACACGAAGGGCCAGGCGATCTCGCCGGTGCCCGGCTCGCCCCGGCCGGGATTGTCGGCAAGCTGCACATGGGCGATCTTTGCCTGGTGCTTCCTGAAGGTGCCGACCAGCTCGCCCCCGGTGCGCTGCTGGTGGTAGAGGTCGTACTGGATGAACAGGTTGTGGCTGCCCGTCTCCGCGATGATCGAGGCTGCCTGGTCCGGCGTGTTCAGGTAGAAGCCGGGAATGTCGAAGCGGTTGATCGGCTCGATCAGAAGCCGGATTCCATGCTTGCCGAGCTCGGCTGCCGCGAGCTTCAGGTTCGCGACGAAGGTGGTCCGCAGCACGTCGTCGGAGACGCCGACCGGCGCGATGCCGGCAAGGCAGTTGACCTGCCTGCAGCCGAGCGCCGTCGCATAGTCGATGGCGGAGGCCACGCCGCGGCGGAACTCGTCGACGCGATCCGGCAGGATGGCGATGCCGCGCTCGCCGCCGGCCCAGTTGCCGGCCGGCAGGTTGTGCAGCACCTGCGTCAGGCCGTGGAGGTCGAGCGCGGCGCGCAGCGCCTCCTTGTCGAAATCATAGGGGAAGAGGTATTCGACCCCTTCGAAGCCGGCCTTGGCGGCCAGCGCGAAGCGCTCGAGGAACGGCACCTCGTTGAAGAGCATGGTCAGGTTGGCCGCAAATCTCGGCATGGTCTTCTCCTCCAATTCCACTCAGTCCAGCAGGGCCGCGAGCGTTGCCGTCGGGGCGTCCTCGCCGCGCTCGGCCAGTTCCTCGAACTCGACGACGGCGTCGATGTCGGTGCCCATGGCGATGTTGGTGACGCGCTCCAGGATGAACTCGATGACGACCGGGACCTGGTGCTCCTTCATCAGCTTCTCGGCCGTGTTGAAGGCTTCCTGGAACTCGTTCGGGCTGCGGACGCGGATCGCCTTGCAGCCGAGTCCCTCGGCGACCGCCACGTGGTCGACGCCGTAGCCGGCTTCCGAATCCCCCGACGCATTGATGTTGTCAAAGGCGAGGGAGACCTCGAAGTCCATGTTGAAGCCGCGCTGGGCCTGGCGGATGAGGCCGAGATAGGAATTGTTCACGACCACATGCAGGTAGGGCAGCTTGTGCTGGGCGCCGACCGCAAGCTCCTCGATGAGGAACTGGAAGTCGTAGTCGCCGGAGAGCGCGACGATCGGGCGGTCCGGATCGGCGGCGCGCACGCCGAGCGCGGCGGGCAGCGTCCAGCCGAGGGGGCCTGCCTGGCCGCAGTTGATCCAGTTGCGCGGCTTGTAGACGTGCAGGAACTGCGCGCCGGCGATCTGGCTGAGGCCGATGGTCGATACGTAGCAGGTGTCGCGGCCGAACGCCTTGTTCATCTCCTCGTAGACGCGCTGGGGCTTCAGCGGCGTCTGGTCGAAATGGGTTTTGCGCAGCATGGTGCGCTTGCGCTCGCGGCATTCGTCGGCCCAGGCGGACCAGTCGCGCAGCTTGCCGGCGACCTTCCATTCCGTCGCGACGTCGAGGAAGAGCTTCAGCGCCGCGCCGGCATCCGAGACGATGCCGAAATCCGGGGCGAAGACGCGGCCGATCTGGGTCGGCTCGATATCGACATGGACGAAGGTGCGGCCTTCCGTATAGGTCGCGACGTTGCCGGTGTGGCGGTTGGCCCAGCGGTTGCCGATGCCGAACACGAAGTCGGAGGCGAGCATCGTCGCATTGCCGTAGCGGTGCGAGGTCTGCAGGCCGCACATGCCGGCCATCAGCGGATGGTCGTCGGGGATCGCGCCCCAGCCCATCAGCGTCGGGATGACCGGGACGCCGGTGATCTCGGCGAATTCGACGAGCAGGTCCGAGGCATCGGCATTGATGATGCCGCCGCCGGCGACGATCAGCGGGCGCTCGGCCGCGTTCAGCATGGCGAGGGCCTTCTCCGCCTGGGCGCGCGTGGCGGCCGGCTTGTAGGGCTCAAGCGGGGCATAGGTATCGATGTCGAACTCGATCTCGGCGAGCTGGACGTCGATCGGCAGGTCGATCAGCACCGGGCCCGGACGGCCGGAGCGCATGGTGTGGAACGCCTTCTGGAAGACATAGGGAACCAGCGCCGGCTCCATGACGGTGACGGCCCATTTGGTGACGGGCGCCGCGATCTTGGCGATGTCGACCGCCTGGAAATCCTCCTTGTCGAGGCGGGCGCGCGGCGCCTGGCCGGTGATGCAGAGGATCGGGATCGAATCGGCCGAGGCCGAGTAGAGGCCGGTGATCATGTCCGTGCCGGCGGGGCCGGACGTGCCGATGCACACGCCGATATTGCCGGCGCGGGCGCGGGTATAGCCCTCGGCCATGTGGCTTGCGCCCTCGACGTGGCGGGCAAGCACGTGGCGGATCGAGCCGCGCGCCTTCAGCGCCGAATAGAGGGGATTGATCGCGGCGCCCGGAACGCCGAAGGCGCATTCGACGCCCTCCTTCTCCAGAACCAGCACCGCGGCATCGACAGCACGCATTTTCGCCATGGGGTTTCCTCCGTCTCTCGAAACGGAAGGTAGCGCATCCATTCCCACGCGCAATCATAAAATGGAAATCAATCTCATCATATGGAAATAAACATTTTCAACGAATCTGGAACAATCGACACGGGGCGGCTATGTCATGGACGGAGCAGCAAAGGAGAAGGCAGCATGGCGGAGCATCAGGAGAAGACGCGGGGCAGGCCAGGCCGCAAGCCGGCGGAAAACGCCGCGCCCTCCTCCGTGCAGGTGCTGGACCGCAGCCTCAAGCTTCTGGAGCTGGTGGCCGAGGCGGACGGCGCGGCGCTGACCGACCTTGCCGACCAGTCCGGCATGGCGCCCTCCACCGTGCACCGCCTGCTCACCTCGCTCGCCCAGCACGGCATGGTGACCCACGACGGGGAGACCGGCGCCTGGACGATCGGCGTGAAAGCCTTCGAGATCGGCACCGCCTACCTGCGCTTCCGCAAGCTCGGCACGATCAGCCGGCCGTTCCTCAAGCAATTGATGGAAGGCTGCGGCGAGACCGCCAACATCGCCATCGAGGACGACGGCGACGTGGTGTTCATCTCTCAGGTGGAAAGCCATGCGCCGATGCGCGCCTTCTTCCGCCCCGGCCGGCGCGGGCCGATCCATGCCTCGGGCATCGGCAAGGCGATCCTTTCGACCTGGCCGGACGCCCGCATCGAGGCGCTGCTTTCCGGCCGCACACTCCAGCATTTCACCGACCGGACCCGCGACACGATCCCCACGCTTCTGGCGGATATCGCGAAAATCCGCGCCCGCGGCTGGTCGATCGACGACGAGGAGCACACGCTCGGCATGCGCTGCGTGGCGGCGCCGATCTTCGACGAATACGGCGAGGCGGTCGCCGGCATTTCCGTTTCCGGGCCGGCGGTGCGCCTGCCCGACGAGAAGGTCGACGCCTTCGGCCCGGTCGTCCGGGCTGCGGCGGAGGGCTTGACGAAGGCGATGGGCGGGCGGGTGCGATAGGCGTGGGCACCGCCGTCAGGCGGTCTCAGGCACGCGCTCCTTCGCCACGCCTGCCTTGCCCTTCGTCTTCATCGCCTTGCCGGCGACGTAGACCTCTGCGACGCAGCGGTCGTCGCCCATGGTTTGCAGGATAAACAGCTCCTCGGCGAGCGAGGTGGCCGTGCGCATGCGGTATTCCATCGCCGACTTGGCGGAAGAATCGAGCACGACGATGTCCGCGTCCGCCCCGGCGTGGAGCGAGCCGATATGCCGTTCCAGCCCAAGCGCGCGGGCATTGCCGAGCGTCATGCGGTAGAAGGCGTTGAACGGCGTCAGCCGCTGGCCCTGCAGGTGCAGCACCTTGTAGGCCTCGTCCATCGTCTCGAGCATGGAGAAGCTGGTGCCGGCGCCGACGTCGGTCGCCACCGACCAGCGTGCACCGAGCCGGTCGAACCGGTCGCGGTCGAACAGGCCCGAGCCGAGGAAGAGGTTCGAGGTCGGGCAGAAGACGCCGACGGCGCCGGTCTCGGCGAGCACCGAAACCTCCCGGTCGCTCAAGTGGATGCAATGGCCGAGCAGCATGCGCTCGTTCAGCAGGCCGTAGCGGGCATAGATGTCCGTATAGTCCTTCGCCTCCGGATAGAGCGAGGTGGCGAAGGCGATCTCGTCGCGGTTCTCCGAAAGATGCGTCTGGACGTAGCAGGAAGGATGTTCTGCGACGAGCGCCTGGCTCATCTCCATCTGCCCCGGCGTCGAGGTGATGGCGAAGCGCGGGCTGATCGCGTAATGCGCGCGGCCGCGGCCGTGCCACTTGGCGATGAGCGCGCTGGTCTCGTCATAGCCCTGCTGCGGCGTGTCGCGCAGCGCGTCCGGCGCGTTGCGGTCCATCATCACCTTGCCGCCGATCATGCGCATGCCGCGGGCTTCCGCCGCCGAAAAATAGGCGTCGACGCTCTCCGGATGCACCGAGCAATAGGCGACCGCCGTCGTCGTGCCGTTCGACAGCAGTTCGTCCATGAAGCGCTCGGCGACCGCAGCCGCATGGGCGGGGCGCGAAAACTTCTGTTCCTCGACGAAGATATAGGTGTTCAGCCATTCGAGAAGCTGCGCGCCGTAGGAGGCGATGGCCTGCGTCTGCGGGAAATGCAGGTGGGTATCGATAAGGCCGGGCAGGACGAGGTGCGGGCGGTGATCGGCCACCTCGGCTTCGGCGCCGGCCAGCTTGCGGATATCCGCATAGTCGCCGGTCTCGACGATCTTGCCGCCGCGCACGAAGACGGCGCCGTCCTCGAAATAGCGCCAGGCGGCCGTATCGTCGATGCCCTGCGGCTCGGCAAGGAAGGTCAGCACGCGGCCGCGGATCAGCATCTCGCTCATTGCGTCTTCTCCCCGCTGACGGCGCTTTCATACCAGGCGACGATGAGGCGGCGCTCCTCGTCGGAAATCTGCGTGACGTTGGCGGGCGGCATGGCGTGCGAACGGCCCGCCTGGAGATAGATCTCGCGGGCATGGGCGGCGATCTCGCCGTCCGTTTCCAGCACAACGCCCTTCGGCGGCACGATGATGCCCTCCCAGCCCGGTTCCTTCGCGTGGCACATGGCGCAGCGGCCGAGCACCGTATCGCGCACCTTCGGAAAGGCCTCGGCCGTCACGAAAGGCTGCTGGGCCGCCGAGACCTTCGCATCGGCCGCTTCGCCCGTCAGCACCTTCGGCACCGTGGAGAGCCACATGATGATGACGAAGAGCAGCGCGGTCGCCAGCCACGTCCAGGTCGGGTTGCCGGCATTGGCGTGGGTGGTGTTGAAGTAGTGGCGGATCGTCACGCCCATCAGGAAGACCAGCGAGGCGATGATCCAGTTGAACTCGGTGCCGAAGGCCAGCGGATAGTGGTTCGACAGCATCAGGAACAGCACCGGCAGCGTCAGGTAGTTGTTGTGCGTGGAGCGCTGCTTGGCGATCTTGCCGTATTTCGGATCGGGCGTGCGGCCGGCGATGAGGTCGGCGACGACGATCTTCTGGTTCGGGATGATGATGAAGAAGACGTTGGCCGACATGATCGTCGCCGTGAAGGCGCCAAGGTGCAGGAAGGCGGCCCTGCCGGTGAAGAGCTGCGTATACCCCCAGGCGACGGCGACGAGGATGAAATAGAGCGCCACCATCAGCCTCGTGTTGTCGTTGCCGAAGGGCGACTTGCAGATGAGGTCGTAGAGGATCCAGCCGAGCGCGAGCGAGCCCAGCGAGATGGCGATCGCCACGGGCTTTGAGACGTCGAGCACGTTCGGATCGATCAGGTAGAGGTCCGCGCCGGCATAATAGACCAGACAGAGCATGCCGAAGCCGGAAAGCCAGGTGACGTAGCTCTCCCATTTGAACCAGACGAGGTGCTCGGGCATGTTGGCCGGCGCCACGAGGTACTTCTGGATATGGTAGAAGCCGCCGCCGTGGACCTGCCACTCCTCGCCGTGCGCGCCCGGCGGCAGCGCGGGATGCTTCTTCAGGCCCAGGTCGAGCGCGACGAAATAGAACGACGAGCCGATCCAGGCGATCGCCGTGATCACGTGGAGCCAGCGGACGGCGAACGTTATCCAGTCCCAGGCAATGGCGTATTCGTACATGGGGACCTCCTCCCGATCTTCACCGGACTGTTTGCCATCGCGCGATTTTCCCGAAAATCCCGGCAAATCCCCAACACTTTCAAAAAAAACTAAAAGATGGCGCCCACTTTGCTCCGCACGCCAATATGGTAGAAAGGACCATGTCCTATCTCGATAATGTGCGCGTCTTCGTTCGCGTGGTCGAACTCGGTACCCTTTCGGCGGCGGGGCGCGACCAGCGCGTCACGCCCGCGGTGGCCAGCAATCGCATCAAGGAGCTGGAGCGCCATCTCGGCGTGCGGCTCTTCAACCGCACGACGCGCAAGCTCTCGCCGACCGAGCACGGCCGCGTCTTCTACGACGGCGCGGTGAAGATCATAGAGGCCGTCAACGAGGCGGAGGCGGCCATCGCCGACCTCTCGCGCAACCCGAAGGGCTCGCTGCGCATCACCGCGCCGCTCGGCATCGGCCGGCGCCTCATCGCCTCGGGCATTCCGGAATTCCACGACAAGTATCCGGATATCGAGGTGCGCGTGCGCCTGTCCGACCACAATGTCGACATCCTGGCCGAGGGGGTCGACGTCGCCTTCAAGCTCGGCGTGCTTGAGGATTCCAACCTGCGCATGCGCGGCATCCTCAAGTGCGAGCGCGTGCTCTGCGCCTCGCCCGATTATCTCGCCCGCCGCGGCACGCCGGCGAACGCCGATGCGCTGATTGCCGACAAGCACGACTGTCTGCTGCTGCGCTATCCCGGCTCGAAGGAATATTTCTGGACGCTGGCGACGCCGGAGGGCCTGCGCAAGTTCGAGGTCGCAGGCCCCTATGACAGCGACGACGGCGACGTGCTCACCCAATGGGCGCTGGAAGGCCGCGGCATCATCAACAAGCCGCTCTTCGAGGTGAAGGCCTACCTCAAGGAGGGCCGGCTGGTGGAGATCCTCAAGGACAGCCCGCCCGCCCCCGTCCAGCTCGCCGCGATCTACCCGCACAAGCGCTTCCAGGACCCGAAGGTCCGCCTGATGATCGACTTCATGGCGGAGCGATGTCAGCGGCTGATCGGCAAGCTGCTCGATGAGGAGCCTGCCGCCGGCGTCGAATCCAGGCCGGTTGAACAGAACCTCGAAAAATAGTATGTTTCTTTTGGAATGTACTATACGGAGGCAGCCGATGCGCTTTGCCTATATGACCAGCGCCGTCTTCAATCAGAATCCGAGCAAGGCGAAGAAGGAGGCAAGCGCAGGCCCTCTCGTCATCACCGAGCATGGAGAGGCAAGTTACGTGCTCGTCCGCTACAGTGACTTCAAGGATCACTGGCGCAAATCCGAGAGTCTCTACGACGCCCTCGGCGATCCGAGCTCCAGGTTCGACGATGACTTCCTGCCGGAACGGGCCGGCTTCGAGAGTCGGGACACGGACTTTTGACGGCCTTGCTGCTGGATACGAACATCGTCTCGGCCTCCCGCAGGCCCGAGCGCCAGTCCGTCGAATTTCAAACGTTTCTCAGGACTTTCGATGCGGAGGCAGCCTATCTTTCCGCAGTCACGCTGATGGAGATTGAATTCGGCATAGAGCGGCAGCGGACCCACAATCCGGATTTTGCCGACGATCTCTCCCGCTGGCTCTCCGCCCGGGTTCTGCCGGCTTTCGAGGGCCGGATCCTTCCCTTCGATGCGCAAGCGGCAACATTGGCCGGCCGCTTGCCGACCGCGGACCGGCGGCCAAGCGCGGATGCCATGATCGCAGCCACTGCCCTGGCCCACGGGCTGGTTCTCGTCACGCGCAACCTGGCCGACTTCCGGCCGCTCGGCGTGCCCTGCCTCGATCCGTGGCAGGCGTTGCCCGAGGGCTGATCAGCGTCGGCCGGCCGCCGCTTCGTGATGATGCGGCCGCCACGTCAGCGCCGCCGTCATGATCTCGGCGGCGGCGAGCGTCGCGATGACGGCCGGGCGCTTGTCCTTCAGGGCCGTGCCGCCGATCGGGCAGACGAGGTTCTCGAACAGGTCCGCCCGGCCGGTTTCACGCGACAGCCAGTTGCGGAAGGTGGCGCGTTTCGTCTTCGAGCCGATCATGCCGACATAGGCGGCGTCCGGGCGCCTCAGCGCTTCGGCGGCGATGAGGAAGTCGAGCGCGTGGTCGTGGGTGAGGATGACGAAGCTGCTGCCGGGCGGCGCATCGCGCACCACGGCCTCCGGCATGGCGGTAAGGCAGGTCTCTATGCGCGGCACCGTGCAGGCGACGAGCTCGTCCTCGCGGGTGTCGACCAGCACGACGCGCAGCGGCGCGAGCGAGAGCGCCATGGCGAGCGCATCGCCGACATGGCCGGCGCCGAAGACATAGACGTGCGGCCGCAACGCCATCTCCCGGTCGCTGCGGGCAACCAGGTCCCTTACGAGCGCCGGTCCCATCGCCGTGAAGGAAAGCCCGACCCGGCCGCCGCAGCACTGGCCGATCTCCGGCCCGAGCGGCACGTTCATCGGCTCGGCGGAAAGGCCGGAGCGCAGCGCCCGGCGCGCGTGGTCGATCGCCATGTATTCCAGCTGCCCGCCGCCGATCGTCGCGAAGATCGCCCGCTCCGACACCAGCATCCAGGCATCGGTGTCGCGCGGCGTGGAGCCCGCGGCTCCCGTCACCTCGACCAGGATCGTCGCCGGTTCGCGCCGCAGGAAATCCCGGATGTCTTCGCGCGCGGCGGGCATTTTCTACCCTTTCTTTCCGGCCTTCAGCCGCTCGACGGCCATCAGCACCCGCTCGGGCGTGGCCGGCGCGTCGAGGCGCGGGCAGACCGTGTGGTCCGCCACGCTCGCCACCGCGTCCGAAAGCGCATGCAGCACGGCAAGGCCGAGCGGCAGCGGCGGCTCGCCGACCGCCTTGGAGCGGTGGATCGTCGGCTCGTAGGCCTCCGACCAGTCGGTCAGCGCCACGTTGAAGATCTTCGGGCGATCCGAGGCGAGCGGGATCTTGTAGGTGGAGGGCGCATGCGTCCTGAGACGGCCCTTGGCATCCCACCACAGTTCCTCGGTCGTCAGCCAGCCCATGCCCTGGATGAAGCCGCCCTCGACCTGGCCGATGTCGATGATCCGGTTCAGCGAACGGCCGGTATCGTGCAGGATGTCGGTGCGCTCGACGACATATTCGCCGGTCAGCGTGTCGACGGAGACCTCCGAGCAGGCCGCACCGTAGGCATAGTAGTAGAAGGCATGCCCGCGGCCCTTGGACCGGTCCCAATGGATCTTCGGCGTCTTGTAGAAGCCGGCGGCCGAAAGCTGGACGCGGGCCATATAGGCCTGCTTGACCAGTTCGTCGAAGGAGATTTCCGCATTGCCGATGCGCACCCGGTTCGGCAGGAACACCACCTGGTCGCGCGGCACCTGATGGCTCTCGGCGGCGAAATCGATCAGCCGGTCCTTGATCTGCCGCGCGGCATTCTGCGCCGCCATGCCGTTGAGGTCGGCGCCCGAGGAGGCGGCGGTCGGCGAGGTGTTCGGCACCTTGGCGGTCGTCGTCGCGGTGATCTTCACCCGGTCGAGGTCGATCTGGAACTCCTCCGCCACCACCTGCGCCACCTTCAGGTGCAGGCCCTGGCCCATCTCCGTGCCGCCGTGGTTCATGTGCACGGAACCGTCCGTGTAGACATGCACCAGCGCGCCGGCCTGGTTGGATTCCGTCTTGGTGAAGGAGATGCCGAACTTCACCGGCGTCAGCGCGATGCCGCGCTTGACGATGCGGCTCTTCGCGTTGAACGCCGCGATCGCCTTGCGGCGGCCGGCATAGTCGGCGCTTTCCTCCAGCTCCGCGACGATGCGCTGGATGATGCAATCCTCGACCTTCTGGTGGTAGGGCGTGAGGTTGCGCTCGCCCTCGACACCCATCTCGTCATAGAAGTTCAGCTTGCGGATTTCGAGCGGGTCCTTGCCGACCGCGAAGGCGACCTCGTCGATGACGCGCTCGGCGCCCACCATGCCCTGCGGCCCGCCGAAGCCGCGGAAGGCCGTGTTGGACACCGTGTTGGTGTAGAGAGGCGCGGACCGGGCATGGACGTGCGGGAAGAAATAGGCGTTGTCGCAGTGGAAGAGCGCCCGGTCGCCCACCGGTCCGGAAAGGTCGGCCGAAAAGCCGGCCCTGAGCGCGAAGGTGTAGTCCACGGCGAGGATGCGGCCCTCATCGTCGAAGCCGACATCGTAGTCGATGGCGAAATCGTGCCGCTTGCCGGTGGCGACCATGTCCTCGTCTCGGTCGAGGCGGACCTTCACCGCGCGCTTCAGCTTCTTGGCGGCGATGGCGGCGATGGCGGCGCACTGGTTCGCCTGGGTCTCCTTGCCGCCGAAGCCGCCGCCCATGCGACGCACTTCCACCGTCACCGCATGGCTCGGCACGCCGAGCGCATGGGCCACCATGTGCTGCGTCTCGCTCGGGCCCTGGGTCGAGCAGTAGACGACGACCTCGTCGTCCTCGCCGGGCACGGCGAGCGAGACCTGGCCTTCCAGGTAGAAATGGTCCTGCCCGCCGAGCCGCATGCGGCCCTTCACGCGGCGCGGGGCGCTTTCGAGGGCCCCTGCCGCATCGCCGCGCTTCAGCGTCAGCGGGGTGACGACCTGGCGGTGCGTCGATACGTCGAGGTCCCAGATGTCGATGTCGGCGGGCAGTTCCTCGTATTCGATCCTTGCCAGCCGCGCGGCGCGCCGGGCCTCCTCGCGGGTCTCGGCGATAACGCAGAAGATCGGCTGGCCGTGGAATTCGACCTTGCCGGCCGCGAGCACCGGGTCGTCGTTCATGCCGGACGGCGAGATGTCGTTGACGCCGGGCACGTCCTCGTGCGTCAGCACATCGACGACGCCGGGCGCGGCGCGCACGGCGGAAAGGTCGATGGATTTCACGATGCCGTGCGCGACGACCGACAGGCCGAGGCCGGCATGCAGCGTCCCGGCGGGCTCGGTGATGTCGTCGATATAGACGGCGGTGCCGGCGACATGCTTGTGCGCCGAGTCGTGGCGCGGGCTGGAATGGACGCCGCCGATGATCTTCTCGGCCTTGAGATCGGGGACATGCTTGTTCATGGCTCACGCAGCCTCGTATCTGGACACCTGCACGGGCGCCGCGCCGGATGTCGTTTCCATATAGAACCGCAGGAGCAGGTTCCTCGCCACCAGCGCGCGGTATTCCGCGGTCGCGCGCATGTCGGTGAGCGGCGTGTAGTCCTCGGCGTATCTTTCCATTGCCACTTCTACCGTCGCCTCGTTCCACGGCCGGCCGAGAAGCGCCCTTTCCACCGCGAAGGCCCGCTTCGGCGTCGCCGCCATGCCGCCATAGGCGATCGTGATCCCTGCGACCGTGCCATCGGTCGCCAGCGCGAGGCGGAACGCGCCGAGCGTTGCGGTGATGTCCTCGTCGCGGCGCTTGGTCACCTTGTAGACCGCGAACTTTTCGCTTGCCGCGGGCACCGGCACATGCACGGCTTCCACGAATTCGCCGGGCTGGCGATCCTGCTTGCCGTAGGCGATGAAGAAGTCTTCCAGCGGGATGGTGCGCCGTTCCGCGCCCTTGCGCAAGGTGAGCGTCGCGCCCAGCGCGATTAGCGCCGGGGGCGTGTCGCCGATCGGCGAGCCGTTGGCGATGTTTCCGCCGATCGTGCCCATGTTGCGCACCTGCTGGCCGCCGATGCGGGCGATGAGCGGCCCGAGCGCCGGGATATGCTGCGAGAGCGTGGCGACCGCCTCGGTGTAGGTGACGCCGGCGCCGATCGTGACCGTATCGTCCTTCACCGAAATGGACTTCAATTCGTCGAGCCCGGCGATGAAGACAACCGGCGCGATGTCGCGCATGTGCTTGGTCACCCAGAGGCCGACGTCGGTGGAGCCGGCGACGACCGTGGCGGTGGGCGAAGCCTCCAGCACGGCGGCGAAATCGGCGAGATCGGCCGGCACGACCAGCCGGTGCCTGCCTTCGCCGATCTCGACGCGCGCGCCGTCGCGCAGCGCCTTCAGGCGCGCGATCATCGTCCCGCGTTCGGCAAGCAGCGGGTCCTTGTCCGTGCCGCCATAGCTGGAGATGGCGCGGGCGGCGCGCAGGATGGGCTCGTAGCCCGTGCAGCGACAGAGATTGCCCTGGAGCGCCGTCTCGATCTCCCGGTCGCTCGGGTTCGGCGCCTGCATCCACAGCGCATAGAGCGACATGACGAAACCCGGCGTGCAGAAGCCGCATTGCGAACCGTGGTAATCCACCATGGCCTGCTGCACCGGATGAAGGCGCCCGTCGCTGCCGGCAAGGTGCTCGACCGTCACCACGTGACAGCCGTCCAGCGAGCCGAGGAAACGGATGCAGGCATTGACGCCCTCGTAGACGATGCCGCCTGACGGCGTGAGGCGGCCCACCAGCACCGTGCAGGCGCCGCAGTCGCCTTCGGCGCAGCCTTCCTTGGTGCCCTTGAGCGAGCGGGAAAGGCGCAGCCAGTCGAGCAGCGTGTGGTCCGGCGCGACGTCGCGAAGGGCAACGTCCTTACCGTTGAGGATGAAGCGCAGTTCGGAGCGGATCTTTGCGGCCGTCATGGCTTAGCTCCCGCGGTAGGTGGAATAGCTGAAGGGCGAGACGAGCAGCGGCACGTGATAATGCGCGCTTTCGTCCGCGAGGCCGAAGCGGATGGGAATGATGTCGAGGAACAGCGGGCCGTCTGCCGTACGGCCGAGATAGTCGCCGGCATGGAAGCGCAACTCGTAGGTCCCTGCCTTCATGGCCTCGCCTGAAAGCAGCGGCGCGTCGCAGCGACCGTCATCGTTCGTCCGAGTGGTCTTGAGGTGGTGAAGCGTATCGCCCTCCACCCGGTAGAGATCGATGCGCAGGCCCTCGGCCGGCTTGCCGCGTGCGGTGTCCAGCACATGGGTCGTGAGCCTGCCGGCTCCTTGCGAATGAGACTGCATGTTTTCCTCCCGTGCACAGCGCTCCTCTTCCCACTATCCGCCAGGCCCTTTCCCCTGAAAAGCAGCGGGATCGTTCGAGACTTTCAAAATTTCCGGGGGAATGGCGTGCGCGGTTTTCGGGTTAGACATCTGCCATCAGAGACGTTTGGAGGAGCGTTACCATGCGATATTGCCGCGACATGCACGGATACGGCGCGACGCCGCCCAAGGCCGCCTGGCCGGGCGATGCGCACATCGCCGTGCAATTCGTGCTGAACTACGAGGAGGGCGGCGAGAACTGCGTGCTGCATGGCGATGCGGCATCGGAAGCCTTCCTCTCCGAAATCGTCGGCGCCGCGCAATGGCCGGGCCAGCGCCACTGGAACATGGAATCGATCTACGAATACGGCGCGCGCGCCGGCTTCTGGCGCCTGCACCGGCTGCTGACGGAAAAGAACGTCCCCGTCACGGTCTACGGCGTGGCGACGGCGCTCAAGCGCTCGCCCGCCCAGGTCGCCGCCATGCTGGAGGCCGGCTGGGAAATCGCCTCGCACGGGCTCAAGTGGATCGAGCACAAGGACATGGCGCCCGAGGACGAGCGCGCCGCGATCGCTGAAGCGATCCGCCTGCACACGCTCGTCACCGGCGAGCGTCCGCGCGGCTGGTATACGGGCCGCTGTTCGGTCAACACCGTCGACCTCGTGACGGAGGCCGGCGGCTTCGACTACATATCCGACACCTATGCGGACGATCTGCCCTACTGGTACGAGCATGCCGGCAGGCAGCAGCTCATCATCCCCTATACGCTCGACGCCAACGACATGCGCTTCGCGACGCCCCAGGGGTTCAACAGCGGCGACCAGTTCTTCAGCTACCTGAAGGATTCCTTCGACGCGCTCTATGCGGAAGGCAAGGCGGGCAGCCCGAAGATGATGAGCATCGGCCTGCACTGCCGGCTGATCGGCCGGCCGGGCCGCGTCATGGCGCTCGCCCGATTCATCGACTACGTGCAGAGCCGCGAGAAGGTCTGGATCGCCCGGCGCGTCGATATCGCCGAGCACTGGGCAAAGGCCCATCCGCCGCAGCCCGTCGCCGAGCGTCCCTCGCAGATGACGGAAGACGATTTCGTGGAGCGCTTCGGCGGCATTTTCGAGCATTCCGACTGGATCGCCCGCCGTGCCTGGGCCGAAGAGCTTTCGCCGGCCAACGACACCGCGGTCGGCCTTGCCGCCGCCCTGGCTTTCCAGTTCCGCGCGGCAAGCGACGAGCAGAGGCTCGGCGTTCTCGTCGCCCACCCGGACCTTGCCGGCAAGCTGGCGCAGGCAAAGCGCCTGACGGCGAGCTCGACCGAGGAACAGGCCTCCGCCGGCCTCGACGCGCTGACGGACGAGGAACGCGCACGCTTCACCGAGCTCAACGAACGCTATGTGAAGAAATTCGGCTTCCCGTTCATCATCGCCGTGCGGGACAACACGAAGGCCAGCATCCTTTCCGCGTTCGAGACGCGAATCGCGAACGACCGCGACACCGAATTCGCCACCGCCTGCAAGCAGGTCGAGCGGATCGCGCTGCTGCGGCTGAAGACCCTGCTGCCATCCTGAGCGGCCTGTGATACTCTTCGGCGCGGCAGGGGACCTCCCCACCCTGCCGCCGCCGCACCATCCATCCGGACGGCAATGCCCGCCGTTTCGACATCTGGCCGAGGGCCGAGGGAGGAAAGACATGAAGACCATCGAGATCAGACCGCTGACCAGGGAGGCCTTCGCGCCGTTCGGCCAGGTCATCGAGCAGGACGGCGCGCACAATTTCCCGATCAATGCGGGAAAGTGCATTCGCTACCACGACCTCGCCAATATCGAGACGACCGGCGAGAAGGCCCGGCCGATGATCAGCCTTTTGCGCGGCGAGCCCTATGAGCTGCCGCTGGAGCTGAAGATGGTGGAGCGCCATCCGCTCGGCAGCCAGGCCTTCATTCCGCTCGGCGACAGCCCGTTCCTCGTCGTCGTCGCCGAGGAGACGGAAAACGGCCCGGCCGAGCCGATCGCCTTCCGCACCGCGCCCCGCCAGGGCGTCAACATCGGCCGCAACGTCTGGCACGGCATCCTGACCCCGCTCGATGCGGTCTCCGAGTTCGCCGTGATCGACCGCGGCGGCGAGGGTGTGAACCTCGAAGAGCATTTTTATGCGGAGCCCTTCCTGATCCGCTGATCCGCCGGGCAGCGGATCCGCCGGCCCGCCTCCACGGGCCGGTCTTTTCCGCCTTCCTTAACAAAATTTCTTGTCAATGGAATCCTGAGGCATGCTCGACCTCGACATCATCGACACGCCGGCGGCGGCGGCGCTCGCCCTCGACCCGATCAAGGCGCGGCTTCTTGCCGAACTCTCGGTTCCCTCCTCCGCGGCCGCGCTCGCCGGCCGGGTGGGCCTGACGCGCCAGAAGGTCAACTACCATCTGAAGGCGCTCGAGGAGCAGAAGCTGGTGGAACAGGCCGAGGAACGCCAATGGGGCGGCATCACGGAGCGCCTGATGGTGGCGACGGCGCGCTCCTACGTGGTCTCGCCCGCCGCGCTCGGGCCGGTCGGCGCCGATCCGGCCGTCAGCGGCGACCGGTTTTCCGCAAGCTACCTGGTCGCCCTCGCGGCCCGCACCGTGCGCGAGGTCGGTGCGCTCTGGCGCGGCGCGCGGGCGGCGGACAAGCGGCTTGCGACGCTGTCGGTCGACACGACGATCCGCTTCTCCTCGCCCGCGGCCCGCGCCGCCTTCACATCCGACCTCGCCGAGGCGGTCGCGGCGCTCGCGGCCCGCTATCACGACGACCATGCTCCCGGCGGGCGGCCGCACAGGCTGGTGGTCGCCGCCTATCCCGCACCCTTGGAAACGGAAAGGAAGACCGATGCCGACGAAATTTGACGCAAGCGGCAAGCGCTGGGTGGAAATGGAGTTCCTGGTGCCCGGCACGCCGGACGAGGTCTGGCAGGCCATGGCCACCGGACCGGGCAACACCGCCTGGTTCACCCGCGCCGAGATCGAGGAGGAGATCGGCGGCCGGATCACCTTCCATTTCATGCCGGGCGCCACGTCCGGCGGCACCGTGACCCAATGGGAACCGCCGCACCGCTTCGGCTATGTCGAGACCGGCTGGGCGGAGAACGCCCCGCCCATCGCCACCGAAATCTCCATCGTCGCCCGCTCCGGCGACGAGTGCCTCGTGCGCATGGTGCATTCCCTCTTCAGCTCCACGGCCGATTGGGACGACCAGATGGAAGGCTTCGAATCCGGCTGGCCCGGCTTCATCGAAGTGCTGCGGCTCTACCTCACCCGTCACGCCGGCGAGACTGCCGCCTCCTTCCAGCTCTCGGTGGATGCCAAGGGCGAGGACCTCGTCGTCTGGCGCAAGCTGCTTGCAGGGCTTGGCCACGAAACGGCCGATGCCGGCGAGAACTGGACCGTCGATGCCGGAGAAGCCTTCTTCGGCGAAGTCGTCCGGGTGCGCCAGGACGAGAAGCAGCGCTATCTCCTGATGCGCATCGACGGCGAGGCGCCCGGCGTCGGCCTCTTCGGCATTTACCGCATGGGCGAAACGGTCCGGCTCAGCCTCTGCCGCTTCTTCTACGGTGCCGATGCCGCGGCGGCCGCGAGCGCGAGCGAGCCGAAATGGCAGGCCTGGCTCGAAGCCGTCGCGAAATCCTGAAACGCGGACGGGCCGCGCTCATCGCGCGGCCCGCTCTCCTTGGCTGACGTCCCTATTCCGCGAAGAAGGCGAAGCGGATGACGAAGAGGAGGGCGACGATCGCCGTTGCCGGATGGATGTCCTTCCACTTGCCGGTGAAGAGCTTCAGCACGACGTAGCTGACGAAACCGAAGGCAAGGCCGTTGGCGATCGAATAGGTGAAGGGCATGGCGAGCGCGGTCAGCGCGGCCGGCGCCGCTTCCGTCAGGTCTTCCCATTCGATCTCCGTCAGTTCCCGCATCATCAGGCCTGCCACGTAGAGCAGGGCCGGGGCCGTCGCATAGCTCGGCACCGAGGCGGCGAGCGGCGAGATGAACAGGGCGGCAAGGAACAGGATGGCGACGACGAAGGCGGTGAGGCCCGTGCGGCCGCCGGCCTGGACGCCGGACGCGCTCTCGACATAGGCCGTGGTGCTGCTCGTGCCGATCAGCGAGCCGGCGACGATCGCCGTGCTGTCGGCGAGCAGCGCGCGGCCGAGGCGGCTCGGCTTGCCCTCCTGGATGAGGTTGGCGCGCTTGGCGACGCCGATCAGCGTGCCGGTCGCGTCGAACACCTCGACGAGCACGAAGACGAGGATGACGTGCAGCAGGCCGCCATGCAGCGCGCCCATGATGTCGAGCTGCAGGAAGGTCGGCATGATCGACGGCGGAGCCGAGACGAGCCCACGGAACTCGCTGACGCCGAAGATCCAGGACAGGACCGTGACGACGAGGATGCCGATCAGGATGGCGCCCTTGACGCGCAGCGAATCGAGCACGGCGATGACGAAGAAGCCGAGGATCGCGAGAAGCGGGCCGGTCTGCTTCAGGTCGCCGAGGCCGACGAGCGTCGCCGGGTTGTCGACGACGATGCCGGAGCTTTTCAGGGCGATGATGCCGAGGAAGAGGCCGATACCGGCCGCGATCGCGCTGCGGAGCGAATGCGGGATGCCGGCGATCAGCCAGCTGCGCACGCCCGTCACCGTCAGGATGACGAAGATGATGCCGGAAATGAAGACCGCGCCGAGCGCCTGCTGCCAGGTGAAGCCGAGCGCAGCCACCACGGTGAAGGCGAAGAATGCGTTGAGGCCCATGCCCGGGGCCATGCCGATCGGCCAGTTGGCGACGGTCGCCATGACCATCGAGCCGAGGGCCGCGGCAAGACAGGTCGCCACGAAGACGGCATCCCGGTCCATGCCCGTCGTCGACAGGATGTCCGGGTTGACGAAGATGATATAGGACATCGTGAGGAAGGTCGTCAGACCCGCGATCACTTCGGTGCGCACGGACGTGCCGTGCTCACTCAGCTTGAAAAGCCGTTCAAACATGTTTTCTCCCCCTGGCGGACGCCGATCTGCGCCGCCGTGCGATAGTTCCGGGCCAGACGCTCCTCCAGCAGCCCGTTCGCGGATCCTTCCGCGCCTGTGCGCGGCGGCCTGCCGGAAGCACGCCACCGCGATCACAGTTTCGTTATATTGCGTGTTCCGATGCGCCCGCGCCAGCCGGCGATTTCCCCGGATTTTCGCGAAACTCTTTCACGATAGGCTGCCTGCGTCACTCGCAGACGTCGACCCATTCGCCCGAGACGAGCGCCGCCATGCGCTCCGGCGCGATGCGCACGGCCGCGTTCGTCGCGCCCGCCGCCGGCACGACCTCCTCGAAGGACCGCAACGACACATCGCAGTAGACCGGCAAGGGCGACGGCAGGCCGAAGGGGCAGACGCCGCCGACCGGATGGGAGGTGGCGGCCAGCACCTGCTCGGCATCGAGCATGCGCGGCTTGGCGGCAAAGCGATCCTTGAACTTCCGGTTGCTGAGCCGCGCGGTGCCGGCGGTGACCAGAAGCACGACCTCCTCGCCGACGCGCAGGCAGATCGTCTTGGCGATCTGCGCGGGCGCAACGCCATGGGCCTCGGCGGCGAGCGCCACGGTCGCCGAGCTCTGCTCGGTGACGAGAACGGCGATATCGGGAGCGTTTTCGGCGAAGAAGGTGCGGACGGATTCGAGCGACATGTCGTTTTCATAGCCAGTCCGGCGGCCCGAACGCAAGAGCCGCCGGAAAGCAATGCATGCTATGCTCCTGCGGCCGTCAGGCATAGACCCCGCCTGAAAGCGTGGTGCCGGCGGTCGAGCCCGGCAGGAAGGCGGCCGCCTTGCCGAAGGTGTTGATGACGCCATTGGTCTCGGCGATGTAGCGGCTGCCGGTGGCGCCCCCGACGATCGCCGGGTTCGACAGCGAAACCGTGCCGCCGCTGCTGGCGGCTATGAACTGGACGAAGGCCGGGGTGCCGGTCAGCGTGACGGTCCGGTTCGCGCCCGTCAGCAAACCCGCGCCGACATTGATGTGCCGGCGCGCGCCGCCGGAGATGGTGTAGTCGCTCTCCAGCACGATGTGGCAGGGGGCATCGGCGAAGATATGGTCGGCGTTCGCCCCGACGGTGCCGAACTCGACCTTGCCGATTCGCAGCGAAACGCCGTTGCCGGCCGAAAGGCCGTGGATCAGGTCGGCGGCAATGGATATGCGGACGCCGGACACGCGGGCCTGCGCACCGTTGGCGAAGGCAAGGCCCGTCGACAGGACGACGGAAGCCGGCGCGGTTTCGTTGCCCCGGATGAAAAGCGTGCCCCCGCCGACGAGCGGCCGTGTGACCGCCGCCCCGGCATAGCTGCCGGCGGCAAGCTGGATGGTGACGTCGTGGCCCGCACAATCGAGTGCATGCGCCGCGTCGATCGCCCTTTGAAGGCTCGCGAAGGGCGTGCCGGCCGTCAGGCCGTCATTGCCGTCGCTGCCGCCAGGAGCGACGTGATAGGTGCGGTTCGCGGCAAGCTGGGGCCTGAGGCCGAGCACGCCCGCGGGGAAGGAGACGCGTCCCGTCGCCTGGTCGACAACCATGGCATCCGTGAAGGACGCGCCGTCCGCGCTCACCTTGACGCGGAATGCGTCGCTGCCGGCAAGGCCCATCTCCGCCCGCCCCGACCAGCCGGTCTGGAACAGCAGCGAGGCGGTGTCCCCCGGATTGGCCTTGTTGACCTTGATCTGGTGTCCCGCCCCCTCGTTGGTGAAAAGCGAAGCGGGCGCGGCGACCGCAAGCCGGTTCGTCGCATCGGCCGTCGCGTTGATGCCGACCCGGTCGGGAATGGCGACGTCGAAGGCCGCCAGGGTCCAGCCGCCCGCCTTGAACGCCAGCATGCGGTTTTCGTCGAGGGCATAGGCCAGCCAGCCGTCGCGCGGCATATAGAAGGTCCAGGCGCCGTCCTGCCAGGCGGCCACCATCTTCGTCCGGCCGGCCCAGACGCCTGTCGCGCCCGCCGGCACGATATAGCGGTCCCCGCCGGCAGGGCTTGACGGCGGGCTGGCGACCGCCCGGCTCAGGACGGTGAGCTGGAGGATTGCATCGAGCGCCTTGATGGCCTCGTTGTGGGTGACGTGCTTCTGCGCCTGTGCGGGCAGGATATAGGGAAGGTTCAGGTTTTCGGTCGCGTCCATTTCGTCCGACTCCTCTCAAAGGTTCCGGACGAGTATAGGAGGGCGGCGGAACGCGGGGAAAACGGAGGCCGTATCGTAAAGCCCGTTGCACCACGCTGCGGTCTCAGCCCTGCGATCGGCCGCCACAAAGCGCCCGCGCGTTGAGCAGCCCCCAGCCATAGACGGCGTCCTTGCCCGGTTTTCCGATGTCCTCGGCGGATTTCATCAGTTCCGCCTCGACCTCGCGGGGGGAAAGGCCGGGCCTTGCGGCAAGGAGGATGGCAGCAGCGGCCGTCACGAAAGGGGCGGCAAAGGAGGTGCCGGTCTTCTGCCGGGCGCCGGAGATCGACGCCGCGGTCCAGACGTCGACGCCCGGCGCGGCGATGTCGATATGGTCGCCACGCACCGCCCGGCGGTAGGGCCTGCGCGCCTTGTCCACCGCCGTCACGGCGATCACGCCGTCATAGGCGGCCGGGTAGACCGGCCCGGCATTCGGACCATCGTTGCCGGCGGCGGCGACGAGGATCGTCCCGCGGCCGATGGCGGCGCTCACAGCGTGTTCCAGCACCGCGTTGGCCGGCCCCGTCAGGCTGAGGTTGATCACCCGGATGTCGCGCCCGGCCAGCAGATCGAGCGCCCGCACGAGGTCGTAGACATTGGCGACGTCGGCAGACTTGCGGAAGCGTCGGAAGGCGTCGACGGCGACGAGTTCCGAGCCCGGCAGCAGGCCCGGCACGCGGCTTTCCGGCGCGCCGACCAGGAGGGCGGCGACGGCCGTGCCGTGCTGCTCGCCGGACTTCGCCCCCTCCCCGCCGCCGAGATCCAGGACCTCCAGCCGGGCATCCGCCAGAACGGAATGATCGGCATTGATGGCGGTATCGACGAGGCCGATGCGCTGCGGCTTGAGGCAGGCGGCACCGCTCTCCTCGCCGGCCATCGGCCAGCCGACCATGTGGCGCACCAGGGCGCAGCCCTCCCCGGCACAGGCCGGTTTCCTCTCGGCCTGCGGCTGGTAGAAATGGTTGAAATCCACCGTCGCCGCAGCGCTGCGGGCCGCGACGGCCGCCCGCGCCGTCTCGAGCGTCATGCCCTGCGGAACGATCAGGCGGACCATCTCACCCCCGACGAGCGCGACCTCGATACGGTCGTCGACGACGAAACCGTCCTGCACCAGCCCGGCGATGGCGTTCTTGTCGAGGCCGGTCGCCACGATCTCGTTCTCTGCATATGCCGGCACCGCGACCGCCCGGCGTGCCGGCGCCCGGCGCGCCTTGCCGGACGGCCAGCGGAAGATCGAGCGCAGGGCGCGCCGCACGTCGCCGCTGCCGCCGAACGAACGCCCCTCGTAGCCGCCGCGGCGCGTACCGCCGCTGCCGCCACCGTCGTCGTCCCCGCCGTCGTCATCGTCATCCGCCAGCGCGGCGGAGACGCCCGGAGCAAAGCCACCCTGCGCGGGAGGCAAGGCAATGACCGCAGCGAGGACCATGGCGAGGAAAAGCGAAAGCTGCGCGGGTTTTCGTGCAAGGCGGTTCGGCATGGTCCGTCTCCCATGGCGGCTCGCGTCCTGCCGGGACCGCCTTCAGTTGATGGTATCCCGGACATACGTTCGACTCGACAGGTTATTCCACCTCATGCCAAAGAAATCACATGACGAACGACATGCCGACGGTGCCGGAACGGCTGGTGGCCTTCCTGCCGAACCTCAGACGCTTTGCGATCTCGCTCTGCCGTTCGCGGGAACTGGCCGACGACCTGGTGCAGGCGGCCTGCGAGCGCGCCATCCTCGCAGCGGACAGCTTCGCACCGGACAGCCGGTTCGACGCGTGGATGTTCCGCATCCTGCGCAACCTGTGGATCGACCACCTCCGGCGCCGGAGGACGGCCGGCCCGCACGACGACCTCGATGCGGCGCGCGACGTTTCCGTGCCTTCCGGCGAGGCCGCCGCCCATGCCCGCATGGATCTCGCCGACGTCACCGCCGCCCTCCACAGGCTGCCGGAAGAGCAGCGCGAAGTGCTGGTGCTGGTCTGCGTCGAGGAGCTCAGCTATCGCGATGCGGCCGACGTGCTCTCGATCCCCATCGGCACCGTGATGAGCCGGCTTGCCCGCGCGCGGAAGAATCTGATGGACCTGACGGGAATAACCTTCGGCGAAAGACGTTCGTCCGACAGGAAAGGCGGCGTTCCATGAACAAACGGGATTTCGACGACGAGATATTGATGGCCTATGCGGACGGCGAGCTGGACGAGGCGCGGAGCCTCGCCCTGGAAGAGGCGCTTGCCGGCGACGAGGCCCTTGCCGAACGGCTCGCCGTCTTCCTCGACAGCCGCCGCCTCGTGGCCGGCGCGCTGAAGCCGCTGATCGACGAGCCCGTGCCGGAAGCGCTCCTTGCCTCCGTGCGGCGCATGGCGGAAGCGGCGGCGGCCAAGCCGGAGGACACCGTGATCGCCTTTCGCCCGAAGCCGCGGCAGCAGGAGGCCGCAGCGCGGCGCTGGCTCATGCCCGTGGCGGCAAGCCTCGTCGCGGTCGTCTCCGGCCTCGCCGGCTTCTCGATCGGCCGCTTGGGGCCGGCCGCGGAGGATTCCGGCGCCGAGATCGCCGCTGCCCTCAACCGCGAGGCTTCCGGCCGGGACGTGGCGCTCGGCACGGCCGGCACCGTGCTGCATGTCGTCGCCACCTTCCGCGACGCGAACGGCGACCTATGCCGCGAATACGCCCTGAAGCAGCCGGCCGGCAGCACGCTCACCATCGCCTGCCGCCAGGACGGCGCCTGGACGACGCGGCTTGCGCTGACGGCGCCGCAGGCCGAAGGCTACGTGCCGGCCTCATCGCAGGAAACGGTGGATGCCTATCTCGCCTCCATCCAGGCCGGCGCTCCGCTCTCCGCCGAGGAAGAGCGCAAGGCGCTCGCTCCATAGTGAGCGCCCCCCGCAACCCGCTCAGTGCGAATCCTTCGGCACGGCGTTGCCGCGCGCACCGCGCAGGAAATCGAAATCGGCACCGGTATCGGCGCCGGTGACATGGTCGTGGTAGAGCATGCCGTAACCGCTGGCCGGCCGCTCGACCGGGCTTTTCCAGCCGGCAAGGCGCCGTTCGATCTCGCCCTCCGGCACGTCGAGATGGAGGCGCCGGTTCGGCACGTCGAGCTCGATGAAATCGCCGTCGCGCACGATGGCGAGCGGCCCGCCGGCAGCGGCTTCCGGGCTGGTGTGCAGGACGACGGTGCCATAGGCGGTGCCGGACATGCGCGCGTCGGAAATGCGCACCATATCGGTGATCCCCTTCTTCAGCACCTTGGGCGGCAGGCCCATGTTGCCCACCTCGGCCATGCCGGGATAGCCGCGCGGACCACAGTTCTTCAGCACCATCACGCAGGTTTCGTCGATGTCGAGATCGGGATCGTTGATCTTGCGCTTGTAGTCGTCGATGTCCTCGAAAACGACGGCCCGGCCGCGGTGCACCATCAGCGCGGGCGTGGCGGCGGACGGCTTCAGCACGGCACCCCTCGGCGCAAGGTTGCCCTTCAGCACGGCGATGCCGCCTTGCTGCGCGAGGGCCTTTTTGGTCGGCAGGATGACATCCTCGTTCCAGTTGGTGACGTCCTTGACCTCGTCCCAGATCTTCTCGCCGGAAACGGTCAGCGCGTTCTTGTGAAGGAGGCCCGCCTCGCCGAGGCGCTTCAGCACCACCGGAAGGCCGCCGGCATAGAAGAACTCCTCCATGAGGTATTTGCCGGAGGGCATCAGGTTGACGATGGTGGGAACGTCGCGGCCGAGACGGTCCCAGTCGTCGAGCGTCAGATCGACGCCGACGCGCCCGGCGAGCGCCAGCAGATGCACCACCGCATTGGTGGAGCCGCCGATGGCGCCGTTGGTGCGGATGGCGTTCTCGAAGGCCTCGCGGGTGAGGATATCGGAGGGCTTCAGGTCGTCCTTGACCATCTGGACGATCCGCCGGCCGGTGAGCTGCGCCATGACGCGGCGGCGGCTGTCGACGGCGGGGATCGCGGCATTGCCGGAGAGCGCCATGCCGAGGGCCTCGGCCATGGAGGCCATCGTCGAGGCCGTGCCCATCGTGTTGCAGGTGCCCGACGAGCGGCTCATCGCCTGCTCGGCCTCCAGGAAATCCTCCTTGCTCATCGTGCCGGCCTTGATCGCCTCCGACATCTGCCAGAGCGCCGTGCCCGAACCGACCCGCTCGCCGCGGAACCAGCCGTTCAGCATCGGCCCGCCGGTGACGACGATCGAAGGGATGTCGGTGGAGGCCGCGCCCATCAGCAGCGAGGGCGTGGTCTTGTCGCAGCCGACCAAGAGCACCGCGCCGTCGATCGGCTGCGCGCGCATCGTCTCCTCGACCGCGAGCGCGGCGAGGTTGCGGTACATCATGGCCGTCGGCCGGTAGGTGTTTTCCGAGGCGGAGAAGACCGGAACCTCCAGCGGGAAGCCGCCCGCCTCCCAGACGCCGGCCTTCACCTTTTCCGCCAGTTCGCGCAGGTGGCCGTTGCAGGGGGTCAGGTCCGACCAGGTGTTGAGGATGCCGATCACCGGGCGTCCGTCGAACAGGTCGTGCGGGTAACCCTGATTCTTCAGCCAGCCGCGGTGATAGATGTTGTCGCGCGAGGTGCCGCCGTACCACTCCTGCGAACGCAGTTTGCGCGGCCAGGCGGAGGGTTTGAATGTCATTGTGTGCCTTGCTTTCCGTTCTGCGGGCGATGAGATGCCTGCGCCTGCGCGCAAATCGCCATCCTCCCTGTTCCCTACAGGGAACGCGGAAGTCACATAACAGTCAAATCATCAATCGATATCGTTGCATATCAATTGCGTCATGGTAATGCCGCCGCTAGACTGGCCGCCGATGAAAGCGCACTTCCTCAAGCTCAACCAGCTCCGGTTCATCGACGCCCTGAAGCGGAAGGGCAGACTCAGCCTCGCCGCCGAGGAGATGAACATCTCCCAGCCGGCGGCCTCGCGCACGCTGGCCGAGATCGAGGCGCTGGTGGGCCAGCAGATCTGCACGCGCAACGCGCACGGCTTCGTCTTCAACGAATTCGGCGACGTGCTGGCGGCCCGCGCGAGCCGCGTCGTCGCGGAGGTGGAGAATATCGGCCGCGACATCCGCGAGGTGGCGGACGGCCTGCGCGGCCGGGTCCGGATCGGCGCGGTGACGGCGGCGGCCATCGCCTATGTGCTGCCGGCCTCGGTCGAGCTGCGCGCGCAGGCGCCGAATGCCCAGCTCCAGGTGGACGTGGAGCCCAGCCTGACGCTGATGCAGCGCATGCGGGCGGGCGAATACGATTTCGTGCTGGCGCGGCTGAGTGCGACCGACGAGCCGGCCGCCTACGACGTGCGCCCGATCGGCGAGGAGGTGCTGAGCTTCACCGTGCGGGAGAACCATCCGCTCGCCGGACACACCCGGCTCAGGTTCCGCGACCTTTCACCCTATGACTGGATCATCCAGCCCGCCGGCTCGCCGATCTGGTCGACGGTGGTCGACGCGTTCCGGACCGAGGGCGCGGATTTTCCCGAGCGGGTGACCTATTCGGCCTCGGCGCTGCTGACGCTGGCAACGGTCGCGCGGACCGACGCCATCGCGCCCTTCGCGCGCGAGGTCGCCGGCCTGCTGATGGCCGGGGACCTCGGCACGCGCATCGTCACGCTCGACATGGCCCGCCCGGCAAGCGTGCCGGCCTACAACCTCATCCTCGACAAGGGCGCGCTGCTCTCTCCGCTGGCGCAGCGCTTCCTGTCGCTGATCGAGGCGCAGATTCCCCGCGCCGCCCGCTGAGCCGCCGCGCCTGCTTCCGCCGGAAATTCAGGGATGGTGCAGGGTGCTCATGCCGCTGTCGACCGTCCGGCAGGCCGCGGTCTTCTGCCTTGCCGGGAAGATCGAAGGCGTCCACGGGATGCGTCACCGGCTCCGCACCTAATCCGGCGCGTCGAACACCGGCCCGCCGGGGCTGAAATTGAACGTCTCCAGGCGGATGCCGCCGGTCTTGTCCGCAAGCACGGTAACGCTTGCCGGCCCGACGGGAATGATCCGCCTTGGCGGCAGGTCCAGCAAGCTGTCGAGCAGGGCGCGTATGACCCCGCCATGGCAGACGACGAGCAGTTTCTCCCTCGCAGCGCCGATCGCCTCCGCAAGCCCGTTCGTCACGCGTTCGCGGAATTCATGCCAGCTCTCCCCGCCGGCGGGCGCGAAGGTGCCGGCGCGCCAGCCGAGATAGGCATCCTGGTCTTCCGCCAGCAGGTCGGCGATGGCGCGCCCCGTCCAGTCGCCGACCTCGATCTCGCGGAAGGCCGGGGAAAGCGCCGCATGCGGATAACCGAGAAGCGCCGCCGTATGCCGGGCGCGCAAGAGGTCGGACGTGACGACATGGTCGGGGCGCATCGTCTCGATCGTGCCGCGCAAGGCGATTGCCTGCGCCTCGCCCCGAGCCGACAGGGCAATGTCGGCCTGCCCCTGCAGGCGCCGCACCGAATTCCATTCGCTTTCGCCGTGGCGCACCAGGATGATCCGCTTCATTGCTGGCGCCTCCCCTCCGGCGTGAAGAACATGGCCGGCTCCGGCGGCAGGCGGAAATGCACCTCGTCTCCCAGCGACAAGGCAGGCAGGCTGTCGACGATCGCGGTGATGCGCAGGTCCCCGCGAATTCCCGTCACCATGAAGCGTCCCGCTATGGGGCTTGCCTCCGCATAGTCGAGCGTCAGCGTCCGGCCGGAAGGGCCTTCGGCGAGCGTCAGCTCTTCGGGCCGGAACAGGGCCGACCCGTTGCGCGTCCCGAGCGCCGCATCCGCGAGGCGCCCGCAGTATGCGCCATTCACCACGGGCACCAGATTGGCCGGCGGCGTGCCGACGAAGGTCGCCACGAAAGCGGTCTCGGGACGGGCCACCAGCTCGGACGGGCTGCCGAACTGCTCGATGCGCCCGCCGTTCATGACGGCGACATGGGTCGCCATGGTCATGGCCTCGACCTGATCGTGCGTCACATAGACCGACGTGGCGCCGGTCGCGCGATGCACCCGCAGCAGCTCGGTCCGCATTTCGACGCGCAGCTTGGCGTCGAGGTTCGACAGAGGCTCGTCGAAGAGGAGGATGCCCGGCTGCGGCGCGATCATGCGGGCGATCGCCACGCGCTGCTGCTGTCCGCCGGAGATCTCGTTCGGATAGCGGTGCGCGAGCTGGCCGATGCCGAGCAGGTCCAGCACCTCGCCGACGCGTTCCCGGCGCCGGGCCTTGTCGAGGCCCGCCACCTTGAGCGGCCAGTCGATGTTGCCGGCGACCGTCATGTGCGGCCAGAGCGCGTAGGACTGGAAGACGAGGCCGGCATCCCGCCTGGAGGGCTCGATGACCCAGCCGCGCCCGCCGTCGGAAACAGTGTTTCCGCCGAAGGCGATCGTGCCGGAGGTCGGCGCCTCGAGCCCGGCGAGCATGCGCAGCATAGTGGACTTGCCGCACCCGGACGGCCCGACGAGCACGAGGAACGCGCCCTTCGGAACGGAGAGGCTGACGTCCTGCACGGCCTGGAAGCCGCCGAACTGCTTATGGAGGGAGTCGATCTGTATCATGATTGCAACCACGGCTGTGTCTTGGTCTGCAGGCGATTGGCGAGGAGCGTCGCCGCGACCGAAATGACGAGCACGACGACGGTGATGGCATTGGCGAACTGCGTGAAACCGTCCGACGCATAACGATAGGCGAGGACGGACAGCAGCGGCATGGTCGGCGTGAAGAGAAGCACGACCAGCGACAGGTCGCGCACGATCTTCACGAAGACGATGAGCGCGCCCGCCGACAGGCCGCGTATGGCGAGCGGCACGGTGATCGCAAAGAGGCGGCGCAGGAATCCGGCTCCCGTCATCCGCGCGCTCTCGTCAAGGTCGCCCGACACCTGCTGGATCACCGCGCGCCCCGTCTGGACTGCGAAGGGCACGAGATAGGCCGTGGCGGCGATGACCAGCAGCGCGAAGGTCCCGTAGAGCGCAGGAAAAGGACCGACCGGGGCACCGAGCAGCGCGATATAGGCGGCCCCGAAGGCGATGCCCGGCACGAGGAGCGGCAGGAAGCTCAACTGGTTGATGACGGCCGACAGGAAGCCGGAACGGAAACGGGCCAGCACGAACGCCACCACGAGGCCGACGAGCGAGGCGGTGAAGGCGACGGCCGCCCCGAGGCCGACCGTCACGCCGGTGGCCGACAGGATGAGCGGGTTGTTCCAGATGCCGGCCTGGCCGCGCGCGACCGCCGGGTCGGAATCGCCGATCCAGTAGTGCAGCGACCAGCCGGAAAAGAGCGCCGAGGACGACGGCGCCAGGCTGGAGGCGATGAGGATGACGACGGGAACGACGGTGGTGAGGATGCAGATCGTCACGGCCGCGAGAAAGAGCGGCGTCCGGGCGCTGCCCAGCGCGAAGCGCTTCGCACGGCCGCCCTTGCCGGTGATCGTGGCATAGGACCTGCGCCCGGAGATGACCCGGTTGCCGGCCCACAGGAAAAGCGCCGACACGAGGATGAGCAGGATCGCAAGCACGTAGCCGCGCTCCGTCTGGCCGATCTCGATCATGCCGTAGAGGCGGGTGGCAAGCGTCTGCATGCGGACCGGCAGGCCCAGCAAGGCGGGCGCGGCGAAGTTCGAGACGGCCCCCGCGAATGTCAGGGAGGCGCCGGCGACGAGCGCGGGCAGCGCCACGGGCAGGACGATGCCGAGGAAGATGCGGCGGCGTCCGGCGCCGGTCATCTGGGCGGCCTCGACGAGGTCGGAGTTCACCGTGGCGAGGGCCGCGGCGATCACCGTGAAGGCCAGCGAATAGTAATGGGCGATAAGAACCACCAGCGTCGGGACCATGCCCCAGGCCAGCCAGTCGGGCACGGAAAAGCCGAGCCCTTCGAGAAAGCCGATCTGCCCGCCGACGCGGGCATTGCGGAAGAGCGATCCCCATGCAAGCGCCGTCGCAAAGCTCGGGATCATGAAGGGCAATGTGGCGAGAAGCCCGATCGTGCGCCGGAACGGCACGTCCGTCATCACCACGAGCCAGGCGAGGAACCCGCCTATGAGCACGCAGCCGGTTGCGACCCCGACGCCAAGGATCATCGTGTTGGCGAGCGGCAGCCAGAACAGGTTGCGCGAAAGATTGCTGGCGAGCACATCCGACCAGGCGGACACGGCACCGGGCGCAAGCGTGGCGCCGAAGACCTTCAGGAGCGGCGCGGCGATCAGCATCGCAAGAAGCGCCAGCACGGCGAGCTTCAGCCCGAGGCCGGGAGCGAGCAACGCGCCGTGGAACGAGCGGTTTCGAGAAAGGGCAGACATGAGGACATCCGATGGCCGGTGACGCGCCGCGGCCGGGCGGCCGCAGCGCGTCATGCGGATCATTGCAGCTGGAGAATGAGGTCGCCGACGGACTTGCGGATCCTGGCCGTCGCAGCCGGATCCACCCGCCAGGCCTTGAAGTCCGCCAGCGGGATCGCATCCGGATGGCCCTTTATGTCGCTGCGCGTCGCCCAGTCGCCCGCCACGTAGAACGGCGCGTAGCCCGGTCCGCCGGTCTCGCTGTCGTCTCCCATGAGGAAGTCGACGACAAGGCGGGCTGCCGCCGGGTTCTTCGTGTCGGCCGTAAGCGCCAAGAGGGCCGGGAATACGATCCCGTTGGACGGGACGATATCGTTGACGACCTGCAAGGCCCAGCCTTCGTCCTCGTTGTCGCGCCGGTCCGAATAGCTGGTGAAGCCGACGGGCGGGTTCTCCTGCCCGATCTTGCCGATGGCCGCGTTGACGTCGTCCGTCGAGGCGAGCAGCACCAGATCGTTCTCGAAAAGGTCGACGATGAACTGGTGCCCGGCGGTTTCCACGCCGTCGTCCAGCGCGATCGGCTTGCCGAAGCGCGCCTCGTAGGCCTTGGCCATCTCGTCCGACTGCAGGACGAACTCCGTCATCAGGTCCAGGTAGTCGCCCCGCTGCAGCGGGTCGACCATCAGCACCTTGCCTTTCCAGTCGGGCGTCGTGAGGTCCCAGAGGTTCTTGACCGGAGCACCGTCGGGATAGGCGGCCTCGTTGTACATCAGCACCTTGGTGGAAAGCCGCTGGGCCAGAAGAGGCGATTTGAACGCCGCGTCGAGCTTGTCGGCCACGCGCGGCGGCACGTAGTTTTCAAGCAGGCCCGTCTCCAGGAGCTCGCCCAGCACGACGGGCGCATCGGACACATAGACGACGTCGGCATTGGGAATGCCGGCCGCCGCTTCCGTGCGCAGCCGGGTGATCATCTCGGTCGACGACATGTCGAAGCCGATCAGGTCGATGCCCGGATAGGCTTCCTCGAATGCCTTCTCCACCCGCGCGATGCGGCTGGTGAAGGAGTAGACCGTAACCTTGCCCTCCTTCTGCGCCAGGGGCAGCAGCGCTTCCGGCGAGAGCGTATCGACGTCCTGCGCCATGGCCGGCGCGGATAGCGCCGTCAGAACGGCGCCAATGAGCAACATGTGTTTCACGTGTCTTCCTCCCTGAGTGACGGTGGGTTGCACCACCGCATTTGCATTGCATTTTGCAACACTATGATGACGCGCAAGTTATCTTGCAAAATTTGAGCGCGCCAAAAGCCCGGCCGGGCCCTCCCCCGACAAGGCTCAACGTCCCTCCAGCTCTCCGATCAGCTCTCCCAATTGCTCCAGATTGCTCAAGGAGCGGACCTCGTCGGACTGTGCCATGCTCAGAATGAGGCCGTTGCATATGGCCATGGGGACCGTCAACGTCTGGAACGCATCGCTTCCGCCGGCGCGGGGCGCCGCGAGCAGGTGGTCGGCCTTCGGCGTCAGCGAAGGGCCCACGGTTCCCGACACGACGACACTCACCGCACCCACCTTGCGCGCCCGCTCTATCAACGGCGCGTAAGGACGAGGCTGGCGGCGGAAGGCGAAGGCGAGGAGCGCGTCACCCGGTCCCATGGTCAGGATCTGCTCCGCGATGTCGCGGCTGTCGCCGGTTACAAGCATGGTCTCGAAGGCCATGCGGCGCAGGCGCCGGTTCATCAGAACCGCCAGCGTTTCCGCATTGCCGCGCGCAAAGATGAAGATGCGCCGGCGATCGCTCAGCGCTGCCGCCGCTGCGGCGAGGCGCTCCTCGCCGACATAGCTCGGCAGCCGCGTCAAAGCCTCGATTTCCTGCTGGACGAGCATTTCCAGCATGCCGTGCCCGCGCGACGTCTCCAGCGTGCGGCGCACCCGCAATGCCGGATCGGTCTTGACGATGAACTCTTCGCGGATCGCGTCCCGGAAACCGGCATAGGTATCGAAGCCGAGCTTGCGGGCCAGCCGGGACGCCGTCGCCTCGTGCACGCCGGTCCGTCGCGCAAGTTCGCCCGCCGTGCCCAATGCAACGTCACGCGGCTTGGCGATGATCTCCTTCACGAGACGGCGCTCGGCCGGCGTCAGCGTCTCCGCAATGGTTTGCACCCGCTCCGCAATCAGCATGATCTCTTCTCCTCCTCCGGAGAGTCATACATGATGCGTGTAAACTTGCAACATCATTATTTATTGCAAAGTTTCTTGCAGAACAGCATGCAGGCCCCGCGTTTCGATTCCTAGCCCATCCGCTCCGAAGCATAGCTTCCCGGGCTCGGCGGGAATACCACCGTACGGTTGCCGTTGAGGAAAACGCGGTGGTGGATATGGGCATGGATCGCCCGGGCGAGCACCTGTGCTTCGACATCGCGGCCGAGCGAAACGTAGTCGTCGGCCGACTGGGCATGGGTGACGCGCACCGTGTCCTGCTCGATGATCGGGCCCTCGTCGAGGTCCTCCGTCACATAATGGGCCGTCGCGCCGATCAGCTTCACGCCTCGCCGATGGGCCTGCTTGTAAGGGTTCGCACCCTTGAAGCTCGGCAGGAAGGAATGATGGATGTTGATGATCCGCCCCGACATGCGCTCGCACATCCTGTCGGAGAGCACCTGCATGTAGCGCGCAAGCACGACGAGCTCGCAGCCGCCCGCCTCGACGATATCCATGATCCGGGCTTCCGCCTGCGGCTTGTTCTCCCGGGTCACCGGAATGTGGTAAAAGGGGATGTCGTGGTTGACCACCACTTTCTGGTAGTCGAAGTGGTTGGAGACGACGCCGACGATGTCGATGGGCAAGGCGCCGATCTTCCAGCGGTAGAGCAGGTCGTTGAGGCAGTGGCCGAAGCGCGAGACCATCAGCAGCACCTTCATCCGGCGGGACTGATCGTGAAGCCCGGTTTCCATGGAGAACCTTTCCGCGATCGGCTTCAACCCCTCGGCAAGCGCTCCGGCCGTCGTCCCTTCTTCCGATAGGAAGGAGATACGCATAAAGAAGCGGCCGGATTCAAGGTCGTCGAACTGCGAACTGTCGACGATGTTGCAGCCCATCTGCGCCAGGAAGCCGGAAACGGCGGCGACGATTCCCCGTGTGGATTTGCAGGTCACGGTCAGCACAAAGGTCGTCATCCTCGATCCTTCTGTCTTCGATGCGGAAAGGCCCCCGCGTCCGGCGGACACGAGGAACGGGCCGCGGGAAGCGGCGGGGAGGTCAGATGTCGAGCGTGGTCTGGCGCTCCCACTCGGTGAACTGCGCGCAATAGGCATTCCACTCGCCGGTCTTGAGCTTGACGTAGGCGGCGGAGAACTCCGTTCCGAGCGCGGCCCGCAGTTCCTCGTCTTCCTCGTATGCGCGCAGCGCGTCGAGCAGGTTGAGCGGCAGTTTCGGCGCATCCGTCACCGTATGGCCGTCACGGTACATGTCGATGTCGTGGTGCCGGCCGGGATCGGCCTTGCTGCGGATGCCCGACAGGCCGGCGGCGATGATGATCGCCTGCAAGAGGTAGGGATTGACCGCTCCGTCCGGCAGGCGGAGCTCGAACCGGCCGGGACCCGGCACGCGCACCATGTGCGTCCGGTTGTTGCCGGTCCACGTGACGGTGTTCGGCGCCCAGGTGGCGCCCGAAACGGTGCGCGGCGCGTTGATGCGCTTGTAGGAATTCACCGTCGGGTTGGTGATGGCGGCAAGGGCCGACGCGTGCTTCATGATGCCGCCGAGGAAGTTGCGGCCCCTCTCCGACAGGCCGAAGGGCATCGACCTGTCGGAAAAGACATTGGTCCTGCCCTCGGCATCCCAGACCGAGATGTGCGCATGGCAGCCGTTTCCTGTCAGCCCCTTGAAGGGCTTGGGCATGAAGGTGGCGCGCAGGCCATGCTTCTCGGCCACCGACTTGACCATGAACTTGAAGAAGGAGTGCTTGTCTGCGGTCTTCAGCGCGTCGTCGTACTCCCAGTTCATCTCGAACTGGCCGTTCGCGTCCTCGTGGTCGTTCTGATAGGGCTTCCAGCCGAGCGCCAGCATGCAGTCGCAGATCTCTGCGATCACGTCGTAGCGGCGAAGCAGGGCCTGCTGGTCGTAGCAGGGCTTTTCGGCGGTATCGAAGGAGTCGGAGATCACGGACCCGTCCGGCGCGATCAGGAAGAATTCCGGCTCCACGCCGGTCTTCACGCGAAGTCCTTCCCTCGCGGCCTCTGCAACCAGCTTCTTCAGCACGACGCGCGGCGCCTGGTCGACGGGCTTGTCGTCCATCGCGCAGTCGGCGGCGACCCAGGCGACATCCTTCTTCCACGGCAGCTGGATCACGGATGCCGCGTCCGGAATGGCGAAGAGATCGGGATGGGCGGGCGTCAGGTCGAGCCAGGTGGCGAAGCCCGCAAAACCGGCGCCGTCCTTCTGCATGTCGGCGATCGCTTCGGCCGGGACCAGCTTGGCGCGCTGCCCGCCGAACAGATCCGTATAGCTGATCATGAAGTACTTGATGCCGTTCTCCGCGGCATAGTTCGAGAGATCCAGTGTCACGTCGTTCCCCTTTTTTGGATTTTGACACTCAAGAGATTTCAAGCCGGACCGCATCCTCCCAAACGCGGCCCGCCCGGCATGCCGATCTCAGAAACCTCCCTTGCCCGGATACCAGCCGGTGCCCGCCAGGGGCACCTGCGCCATGGCGGCGGCCTCCATCGTCAGCGCGCAGAGGTCCTCCGGCTCCAGGTTGTGGAGATGGTTCTTGCCGCAGGCACGCGCGATCGTCTGGGCCTCCAGCGTCATGACCTTGAGGTAGTTTGCGAGGCGGCGGCCGGCGGCGACCGGATCGAGGCGCGTCATCAGCTCCGGGTCCTGCGTGGTGATCCCCGCCGGATCCTTGCCTTCGTGCCAGTCGTCATAGGCTCCGGCCGTCGTGCCGAGCTTGCGGTAGTCCTCCTCCCAGCGCGGGTCGTTGTCGCCGATGGCGACGAGGGCCGCCGTGCCGATCGCCACGGCGTCCGCGCCGAGCGCCAGCGCCTTGGCGACGTCCGCCCCCGAACGGATGCCGCCGGAGACGATCAGCTGGACCTTGCGGTGCATGCCGAGCTCCTGCAGGGCCTGCACCGCGGGGCGGATGCAGGCGAGCGTCGGCATGCCGACATGCTCGATGAAGACGTCCTGCGTCGCGGCCGTGCCGCCCTGCATGCCGTCGAGCACGACGACGTCGGCGCCGGCCTTCACCGCGAGCGCCGTGTCGTAATAGGGACGCGCGCCGCCGACCTTGACGTAGATCGGCTTCTCCCAGTCGGTGATCTCGCGCAGTTCCAGAATCTTGATCTCCAGGTCGTCCGGGCCCGTCCAGTCGGGGTGCCGGCAGGCGGAACGCTGGTCGATGCCCTTGGGAAGCGTGCGCATCTCCGCCACGCGGTCGGAAATCTTCTGGCCCAGCAGCATGCCGCCGCCGCCGGGCTTGGCGCCCTGCCCGACCACCACCTCGATCGCGTCGGCCCGCCGCAGGTCCTTCGGGTTCATGCCGTAGCGCGACGGCAGATACTGGTAGACGAGCGTCCGGGAGTGGCCGCGCTCCTCGTCCGTCATGCCGCCGTCGCCGGTCGTCGTCGAGGTGCCGGCGATGGTCGCGCCGCGGCCGAGCGCTTCCTTGGCATTGCGCGAAAGCGCGCCGAAGCTCATGCCGGCGATGGTGATCGGGGTCTTCAGCGTGATCGGCTTCTTCGCAAAACGCGTACCCAGCGTGACGGTGGTATCGCACTTCTCGCGATAGCCTTCGAGCGGATAGCGCGAAATGGAGGCGCCGAGGAACAGGAGGTCGTCGAAATGCGGGACCCTGCGCTTCGTTCCGGCGCCGCGGATGTCGTAGATCCCGGTGGCGGCGGCGCGGCGGATCTCCGCGAGCGTGTAGTCGTCGAAGGTCGTGGACTTGCGCGGGGGCGTATGGGGGTTGTGATAGGTCATGGTGATCCCTCGCCTCAGTACGCGTCGGCGTTGTCGATGTTGAAATTGTAGAGCTTGCGGGCGGAGCCGTAGCGCCTGAACTCCTCCGGCCGGACGCCCGTGACGCCCGCCCGGCCCAGGAGCTCGGCGAGCTTTTCCAGGTGCTCCGGCCGCATCTCCTTCTCGATGCAGTCCGCGCCGAGGCTCCTGACCTCGCCGCGCACGAAGAGCTTGGCCTCGTAGAGGGAATCGCCCAGCGCGTCGCCCGCATTGCCGAGCACGACGAGATGGCCGGACTGGCCCATGAAGGCCGACATATGGCCAATATTGCCGTGCACGACGATGTCGATGCCCTTCATCGAAATGCCGCACCGCGAGGCGGCGTTGCCCTTGATGACGAGCAGGCCGCCGCGGCCGGTGGCGCCGGCATACTGGCTGGCATCGCCCTCGATGACGACGGTGCCCGACATCATGTTCTCGGCGACGCCCGGGCCGGCCGAGCCGCGCACGGTGATGGTGGCGCCGTCGTTCATGCCCGCGCAGTAGTAGCCGACGCTGCCGCGGACCTCGACGTTGACGGGCCGGTCGATGCCGACGGCGACCGCATGGCTGCCGCGCGGGTTGACGACTTCGAACGTCGTGTCGTTCGCGCCGGCGGGCAGGTCGTGCAGCGCGCTGTTGAGTGCGCGGAGCGGCGTGTTGGAAAGGTCGAAGGTGGGCATGGTCTCAGGCGGCCTTTTCGTGATCCCAGAAGTAGACGGTGGCGGGCTCCGGCTCCCAGACCCGGGCATTCTCGATGCCGGGAAGGTCGACCAGCGCCCGGTATTCGGAGCCGAAGGCGATGTACCGGTCCGTCTCGGCCATGACCGCGGGTTTGCAGGCGATCGGATCGCGCACCACGCCGAACCCGGATTTCGTGCCGACGACGAAGGTGAAGAAGCCGTCGAGATCGTCCAGCGCGCTGGCAAGCGCCTCGCCGAGGTCCTTGCCCTTGGCCATTTCGGCCGTGAGATAGGCGGCGGCGACCTCCGAGTCGTTCTGCGTTTCGAAGGCCATGCCTTCGCGAACCAGCGCGCGGCGGAGATTGTTGTGGTTCGACAGCGAGCCGTTGTGGACGAGGCACTGGTCCGCGCCCGTCGAGAAGGGATGGGCGCCAAGCGTCGTCACGGCCGATTCCGTCGCCATGCGCGTGTGGCCGATGCCGTGCGTGCCGCCCATCTTGCGGATGCCGAAGCGCGCGACGACATCCTTCGGAAGCCCCACCTCCTTGTAGATCTCGACGCTGTCGCCCGATCCCATGATCCGGACGTCCGGCCGCTCCGCCTTCAGGAGTTTCCGCACATCCGCAGCCTTTCCGGCATCCGCTTCGATTACCGCATGGGTGCTTTTCAGCGCGACGGAGACGCTTGCATCGACAGGCCCGAGGATTGCCTCAAGGTCCGCGAAGTCCGTCTCCGGCCGGGCCGACTGGATGGTGATCTTCGTCCGGCCGCCGGACGGCGTGCCATAGATCGCGATGCCGGCCGAGTCCGGTCCCCGGTCGGTCATCGTGATCAGCATGTCGGAGAGCAGCGTGCCGAGCTGCGGCTCCAGGCTTCGGTCTTTCAGGAACAGTCCAACGATGCCGCACATGACGGATGCCTCCATTCGTTTTCCGAACGAAGGGCTACCATGCAGAGAGGATCGGATCAACTAAAAAGAATAAAAGTTTCCTATAAAGAAAATAATGCCGCTCCGCAAGGCATACTGTCGAAATTTTGTGCAGGATCGATTCCGACCTGCACAAAAAATAGATGGCCCTGTCAGGCTGCGGCACCGGCAGAGGTCAAAGGATGACGCATGCGTTTGCGGGAAGGACGCGGGTCAGCCCCCTGCGGCCTTGTTCGGATAGGAGATTATGGAGAGGTACCGGCACGGCAGCTGGACGAGCTGCTCCGGCCCATGGGGCGCATCGGCGTCGAAGAAGAGGCTGTCGCCCGGCTCCATGTGATAGAGCTGATCGCCGTGACGATACACGACCTGTCCCTCGAGCATGTACAGGAACTCCATGCCGTCGTGCTGGAACGTCGGAAACACGTCGGATTCCATCGTCAGGGTGATCAGGTAGGGTTCGACCGAGACGCCGGTGGCGTTGTTGTCGACATGCCCGAGCAGGCTGTATTGATGGCCGGCGCGCGTGCCTCTCCGCTCGATGTTCAGCCCCTGTCCGGACTTCACGAAGGTGGCGGTGTGCGGCTCCTCGTAACCGCGGAAGAAGGCGGTGATCGGCACCCCGAGCGCCTTCGACAGCGCCTGGAGCGTGGTCAACGATGCGGAGATGTTGCCGTTTTCGATCTTCGAAAGCATGCCGACCGACATGCCTGTGGCGACGGCGAGGTCACTGACCGTGATGCCGAGCTTCTTGCGGAAAGCGCGGACCTCATGGCCGATCGCCATTTCCAGATTGTTCTCGCGCGGCTCGCGGATCGCATGCGGGTTCTGGGACAGCGCGGCGGGCGACTTTCCGGCCTTTCCACCATTGCTCGCCATTGGCCACCTTTCTTCATGACGGAGTGACCTTCCTTACAGGAAAACCTGCATCACTCGGAGGAAATTTTCGCCCGGAACAGGCGCGGCGTCTCCCCGAAGCGCGCCTTGAAGGCACGAGAGAAATGTCCGGCGCTGGAAAAGCCGGTGGCAAAGCCGATCTCCGCGACCGACAGCGGACTCTGCTCCAGGAGCCGGCGCGCATGGTCCAGCCGGATATTGCGGTAGGTTTCGAGGAACCCCGTCCTGTAGTTCTCGGCAAACAGCCGGTCGAGATGGCGGATGCCGACGCCGGCAAGCTTTGCCATTTCAGCGCGGCCGAGCGGCTGCTCGATCGTCGCCTCCATCTTTTCCAGTACGGTCAGCAGCGCCGGATGATATGTCCCGAAGCGCTCGGGCGCCGAGGCGCGCTGCGGTGCGCTGGGCTCGGCCACCGCCGTGTGCAGATACCAGTCGCTCACCCGGCGGGCGAAATGCGTGCCCATGCGCTCGGCGATCATCGCGTGCATCATGTCGAGAGGGGCTATGCCGCCCGCGCAGGTCACCCTGTCCCCGTCGATGATGTAGCGCGCCTGGCGGGGCGAAAGGTGCGGAAATGCCTCCTTCAGCACGCCGGCATGCTCCCAATGGATGGTGAAGTCGCGGTTGTTCAGCAGCCCCGCCATGGCCAGCACATAGGCCCCGCTGGAAATGCCGCCGATGCGCACGCCCTGCCGGGCGAGCCGCCGCAAGGTGGCATGGGCCGCTTCGGCCGCGATCCAGTCCCTCGGCTCCCCGCCGGCGCAGACGAAGATCGTATGGCAGTGTTGGCCTGCCGCCGACAGGCCGGCGCAGGCGACGGAAAGGCCCGACGAACTGGCGACCGCCTCGCCGCCGGCGGACAGCGGGACGGCCTCGTAGAGATCGATGCCGGCGATCAGGTTCGCGGCCCGCAACGGCTCGACCGCCGAGGCATAGGACATCAAGGCGAAGTTCGGCACCAGCAGGAAGCCGATTTTTTGCACGGTTCTTGTCTCGGCGATCTGCATGGCCCGTTTTTACATCGAAACAGCCTGTTCATGCAATCGCGTCACCGGCTGCCGATTTACGCTGCGCCGACATCCACAAGGTCCGCCTCATGCGCTACTCCGCTTTCTCGATCTTCCTGAACGGCCTGAGGGGCAATCGGTCCTGGGGTGCCGCCTGGCGCGAACCGCAACCAAAGCCGCACTACGACGTCGTCATCGTCGGTGGCGGGGGCCACGGGCTGGCGACCGCCTATTACCTCGCCAGGACATTCGGCATCACCAATGTCGCGGTTCTGGAAAAGGGCTATATCGGCTCCGGCAATGTCGGCCGCAACACGACGATCATCCGCTCCAACTACCTGCTCGAAGGCAACAATCCCTTCTACGAGCTGTCCATGAAACTCTGGGAGGGGCTGGAGCAGGACTTCAACTTCAACGCCATGGTCTCCCAGCGCGGCGTCCTGAACCTCTATCATTCCGATGCGCAGCGCGACGCCTATACGCGGCGCGGCAATGCGATGCGCCTGCATGGCGTCGATGCCGAACTGCTCGATCGCACGGCGGTGAGGGCGATGCTGCCCTTTCTCGATTTCGACAATGCCCGCTTTCCCATCCGGGGCGGCCTCCTCCAGCGCCGCGGCGGCACGGTGCGCCACGACGGCGTCGCCTGGGGTTATGCGCGCGGCGCAGACAGCCGCGGCGTCGACATCATCCAGAATTGCGAAGTGACCGGCATCCGCCGGCAGAACGGCCGCGTCCTGGGGGTCGAAACCAGCAGGGGCTTCATCGGCTGCGGCAAGCTTGCCCTGGCGGCGGCCGGAAACTCCTCGCGCGTCGCGGAAATGGCGGGCATGAAGCTGCCGATCGAGAGCCATGTCCTCCAGGCCTTCGTCTCGGAAGGCCTGAAGCCTTTCATCGATTGCGTCGTCACCTTCGGCGCCGGCCATTTCTACGTGTCCCAGTCGGACAAGGGCGGCCTGGTCTTCGGCGGCGACATCGACGGCTACAACTCCTATGCCCAGCGCGGCAACCTGGCGACGGTCGAGCACGTCGCGGAGGCCGGCAAGGCAATGATCCCGGCGCTCTCGCGCATCCGCGTCCTGCGCGCCTGGGGCGGCATCATGGACATGTCGATGGACGGATCGCCGATCATCGACAAGACGCCGACCGACAATCTCTACCTGAACGCCGGCTGGTGCTACGGCGGGTTCAAGGCGACCCCTGCCTCCGGCTTCTGCTTTGCCCACCTCATCGCGCGGGACGCGCCCCATCCGACCACGCGGCAGATGCGGCTCGACCGGTTCGAGCGCGGCTATCTGCTCGATGAAAAGGGCCAGGGCGCCCAGCCGAACCTCCACTGATCCGCCGGACCAAAAAGACACCGAAATGGCCAGCCTCGTCGCCTGCCCGCATTGCGGCTCAAGACCAAGGGAAGAATTCACCGTCAAGGGCGCGGCGCTGCCCCGCCCGGCACCGGACGCCCCGCAGGAGATCTGGTTCGACCATGTCTATCTGCGCGAGAACCCTCGCGGGACCTATCGGGAATACTGGCACCATACCTCCGGCTGCCGCCGCTGGCTCGTCGTGACGCGCGATACAGCAAGCCACCAGGTTTTCAGAACCCGCGATGCCGCCGATCGCCGCGAGGAGGCAACCCCATGACGCCCTACCGGCTTTCCGCCGGCGGCCTGGTCGACCGGACCCGGCTCCTTTCGTTCTCCTTCGACGGCCGGCGCATGACCGGCTTTAAGGGCGACAGCCTTGCTTCCGCACTCCTGGCCAACGGCCGGCTGCTTGTCGGCCGGAGCTTCAAGTATCACCGCCCGCGCGGCATCCTGACCGCCGGCGCGGCCGAACCCAATGCGCTGGTGACGATCGGCAGCGGCGGCCGAACCGAGCCGAACACCCGCGCCACGATGCAGGAATTGTACCAGGGGCTCGAGGCGCGCAGCCAGAACCGCTGGCCGTCGCTCGCCTTCGACATCGGCGCGCTGAACGGCCTTCTGTCGCCCTTCCTCGGCGCCGGGTTCTACTACAAGACCTTCATGTGGCCGGCGCCCTTCTGGGAGAAGATCTACGAGCCCTTCATCCGCCGGGCGGCCGGCCTCGGAAGAGCGACGCACGAGGCCGATCCCGACGGCTACGACAAGCGCTGGGCCCATTGCGACCTGCTGGTCATCGGCGCCGGCCCGGCGGGGCTTGCCGCGGCGCTGACGGCCGCCCGCGCCGGGGCGCGCGTCGTCATAGCGGACGAGCATCCGATCGCGGGGGGCACGCTGCTTTCCGAGACCGTGACGATCGGCGGCGCAACGGCGGCGGCCTTCGCGGCGGATTGCGTGGCCGAGCTGCAATCCCTGTCGAACGTCACGCTTCTGACGCGCACAACCGTCTTCGGCTGGTACGACGGGAACGTCTTCGGCGCGGTCGAACGCGTGCAGAAGCACGTCGCGGAACCTGTGCCGTCCATCCCCGTCGAGCGCCTCTGGCGCATCGCCGCCAGGGGCGCCATCCTGGCGAGCGGCGCGGAGGAGCGACCGCTGGTCTTCGGCGGCAACGACATTCCCGGGGTGATGATGGCCGGCGCCATGCGCAGCTACCTCAACCGCCACGCCGTCGCGCCCGGCAGGACCACGGCGGTCTTCACCACCAATGACAGCGGCTATCGGCTGGCCCGAGACCTCGAAGCCAGCGGCGTCTCCGTCGCCGCCATCGTCGATCCGCGCGGGAACGGCGGCGCAGGTTATGCCGGAAAGGCGCGCATCGTCCGCAACGCGGTCGTCACCGACGCCCACGGCGGCAGGAGCCTTACCGCAGTCGACATCCGCGCCGGCAACCGCACGGAACGGCTGAAGGTCGATGCGCTCGCCATGTCCGGCGGCTTCAGCCCGGTCATCCATCTCGCCTGCCATCGCGGCGCCAGGCCCCTCTGGTCCGACGAGAAGGCGGCGTTCCTTCCGCCCACCGGGCTTGAAGGACTGGCCCCCGCCGGTGCGGCGGCCGGCCTCATCGACCTTGCCGCCTGCCTGAGCGACGGCGCACGGCAGGCTGCCGCCGTCGCGGCATCGCTCGGTTTTGCGGCGAGGCCCGCCGAATTCGGCGCGGTCGAGGGAGAGATGCCGTCCGCACCGTCCCGGACGCTCTGGTCCATCCCCGGCGCCAGGGGCAAGGCCTTCGTCGACTACCAGAACGACGTGCACCGCAACGACCTCGGCCTTGCCGTCAAGGAAGGCTACGGCCATGTCGAGCTTGCCAAGCGCTACACCACCAACGGCATGGCCACCGATCAGGGCAAGCTCTCCAATGTCAACGCCATCGGCCTTCTCGCCGAGGCCCGCGGCGTCTCCCCGGCCGAGGTCGGCGCCACGACCTTCCGGCCCTTCTACACGCCCGTCTCCTTCGGGGCCCTGTCGGGCACCCACCACGGCGCGCATTTCCAGCCGGTCCGCCGCTCGCCGCTGCACAGCTGGGCGGAACGCCACGGGTCCGTCTTCGTCGAGGCCGGCCTCTGGTACCGTTCCGCCTGGTTCCCGCGCGCCGGCGAGAAGGACTGGCGCGAAAGCGTCGATCGCGAGGTCCTCAACGTCCGCAGGAATGCCGGGCTGTGCGACGTCTCCATGCTCGGCAAGATCGAGATCTGCGGACCCGATGCCGCCGAATTCATCAACCGCGTCTATTGCAACGCCTTCCTGAAGCTGCCGGTCGGCAGGGCCCGCTACGGCCTTATGCTGCGCGAGGACGGCATGATCTTTGACGACGGCACGACGAGCCGGATCGCGGAGGACCGCTTCTTCATGACGACGACCACTGCCTATGCCGCAGGCGTCATGAACCATCTGGAGTTCTGCGCGCAGGCATTGTGGCCGGAGCTCGACGTGCGCCTGGCCTCCGTCACCGACCAATGGGCGCAGATGGCGATCGCCGGGCCGAAATCGCGAAAGATTCTGCAATCGATCGTGGACGAGGACATCGGCAACGACACCTTCCCCTATCTTGCGGCCCGCGAGGTTTCGCTGTTCGGCGGGGCGTTGCACGGAAGGCTGTTCTGCATCTCCTTCTCCGGCGAGCTCGCCTACGAGCTGGCCGTCCCTGCCGCCTATGGCGACGGCACCGCCGAAGCGTTGATGCAGGCGGGGCAGGCGGAGGGCCTGATGCCCTATGGCGTGGAGGCCTTGAGCGTCCTGCGCATCGAAAAAGGCCATGTCACCCACAACGAGATCAACGGCACGGTCGTCCCCGCCGACCTCGGCTTCGGGAAAATGGTCTCCGCGAGCAAGCCCGATTTCATCGGCAAGGCGATGCTGCAACGCGAGGGCCTCGCCGCGCCCGACCGCCCGCGCCTCGTCGGCGTCGTGCCGCTCGATCCCCAAAAATCCTTCCGCAGCGGAGCCCATATCCTGGAGAAGGACGCGGCCGCGACGCTCGAGAACGATCAGGGCTACGTCACGTCCAGCGCGTATTCCCCGCATGTCGGCTCGACGGTCGGGCTGGCGCTGGTCAGACGCGGCGACGAGCGCCACGGCGAGGAGGTCACCGTGTGGAACGGCCTCGGCGGCGAGTTCACCGCCGCCCGCCTCTGCGCTCCCGTCTTCCTCGACCCCGGCAACGAGAGGCTTCATGCTTGATCTCCGCCCCCTCCCCGCCCTTGCGAACCGCAAGCCCTTCGCCTCGCCGCGCATAGGGTTGTCGGCCCTTCCCGAAGGCACGGTCCTGCACGTGATCGCCGGACCGAAAGCACCCGATCAGACGGCCAGCCTCGAAAGGCTTGCGGCGGAGACCGGGCTCGCCTTGCGGGCGCTCCCGCCCGGCCAATGGCTGCTCGTCGGCGACCGACCCACCCCTCATGCGCAGGTGCGCCGCCTTCTCGCCGCGCTCGAGCCGCATGCAACCGGCATCGACCAGAGCCACGGCCGGGTGCGCATGCGGCTGGACGGCCCGATGGCCTCGACGGTGCTCTCCAAGGGCACGGCCGTCGATCTGCATCTCTCCGCGTTCCCGAAGAACCATACGGTGGCGACGCTGATCGGCCACGTCTCGGCGCATCTCACGCGGCACGACACGGACGTCTTCGAGATTGCGGCGCTGCGCAGCCTTGCCGGATCCCTGTGGGACGACCTTGCGGGAATGTGCGCGGAGTTCCTCTAGAGCGTCCTGCGATCAGGCGGAATCACCGCCCAAAACGCGGCAGTTCTCCCAGAGATCGGCATCGACCTCGACCGAAACGCCGCCCTTCGCCCGCCCGGGAAGCCTGACGCCGGCAGCGTCATGGGCTGCGGCGAGCGCGCCGATGGCGTCGGGGAAGCGGCCCGCGGAGAAGTGCCCGGGATCGATGGCCAGCAGGAATTGCCCGACGCGCGGCGGTCCGCCCTCGTCGTTTCCGAACGCGCTCGCCTCGGTGCTGAGAGCCGAACCCGTCAGCGCGGCCGCGAGGATTTCGACGAGGAGCGCGATATTGGCGCCCTTTCGTCCGCCGGCGGGCAGCAGCGATCCTTCCAGTCCCGCAGCCGGGTCCGTCGTCGGCTGCCCCTGCCCGTCCTGGGCCCAACCGGCGGGAATCGCCTCGCCGCGATTGCGGCGGAGCACCATCTCCGTCTTCGTCACGGCACTCATGCTCTGGTCGACCACGACGGGAGGGTGTCCCTCCCGCGAGGGCACGGCGAATGCCAGCGGGTTCGTGCCGAAGAGCGCCTTCAGCGCGCCGGGCGGCGCGACCGAGGCCGGCGCGTTCGAGACGCAGAGACCGATCAGCCCGCGCGCAGCGAGCGGCTGGACGTGATGGGCAAGGGCAAGGCAATTGTAGGAATTGCGCACCGCCATCGCGCCGACGCCGGCCCGCCGTGCTGCTTCGATCAGCGCCGGCGTGCCGGCCGCGATCGCGGGATGGGCGAAACCGCAACGCGCATCGACGGTCACGGTCGCGCCGCGTGCGGTCACCGCGGGAGCGGCGTTTCCGTCGACCTTGCCGATCGCCAGATGACGGCAGAAGACCGGCAGGTAGAACAGGCCGCAGACGCGGTTGCCGTCGGCCTCGGCCTTCGCGATCGCCTGCGCCACGGGCCGCGCGTTGTCGGGGTGCGCGCCGTGCGCCGTCAGCGCCGACAGGCAAACGGTCTCGATCGCCTCGCGCGTTGTCTCGACCGTCGTCATCGGCGCGCCGCGTAGCGTCTTTCGCCTTCGGCCACGAGGTCGCCGGCGAGCCGGAAGCCGAGGCCCGGCTCCGTGAAGGCATCGAGCCAGCCGTTCTTCGGCGCGAGGTCCGGCGAGGAGACGATATCCTTCTCGACGAGCTGCCACATGATCTGGTTGCCGTCGTCGAGATTGGGAATGGCAAGTCCGATGTGGTGCTCGGCGCAGGTGGTGATGCCGGTGGTGAAGGACGAGTGGATGCAGATCTTCAGCCCGGCGGACTCGGCCACGGCAGCCGCCTTCATCATCGGCTGGATGCCGCCGATCTCGCGCGGGCCGATGCAGATCATGTCGGCCGCCCGCTGGCGGCAGATCTCGTAGACGTCGTAGAGCGTGAAGGCGGCCTGGTCCGCGACGATGGGGATGCCGACCTTCTCGCGCACATGCGCCATGGCGGGAATGCTCCAGCTGACCGTGGGCTGCTCGATGAACTCGATGTCGTATTTCTCCAGCTTGCGGCACATGTTGATCGCCTCGTGCACGCTCCAGCCCTCGTTGGCGTCGAGGCGCAGGCGGGCATCGCCGATCTCGCGGCGGACCGCGGCGGTGATTTCGATATCCAGCTTCTCGCCGCGGCCGACCTTGAGATAGAATACGCGCTCACCCTTGGCGTGGCCGGTGGCGGCGTCGCGCGCGAGCTCTTCGGCCGTCTCGCCCTGGAGGAAATAGAAGTAGCCGACCGCCTTGTGATGCGCACCGCCGAGCAGCCGGTGGACCGGAAGGCCGGCAAGCTTGCCCTGAAGGTCCCACATGGCCATGTCGATGCCGGAGAACATCTGATTGGCCGCGCGCATGATGTTGGCGCCGTGGCCGAGATATTCCTGATGGAAGATCCGTGCGATGAGCGGGGCCACGTCATGGGGCGAATGGCCGACGAGATGCCCGGCGAGGCGGTGGAGAATGGCCGCGGTGCCGGATTGATCGGGCGCGACCGTGCATTCGCCGATGCCGACCGTGCCGTCGTCCGCCTCGATCTCGATGAGGTTGACGGCGAAGGATTCGCGAATGCCGTAGGACCAGTGATACGGCTGCTTCAGCGGCAGCACCAGCGGGCGGACGCGGACGTCTGATATCTTGACCATTCTCGAAGTTCCTCGAAAGATGGCCGGCACCGGCCGGCCTTGCATCTGGCGCGCCCACCCGCCCTCCGGCAAGGCGGAAGGCGGGCGAGGCATTGGACGGGCGTGCGGCGCCCGCCTTACATGCCGAGCGTCTTCAGGTATCCGGCAGCGACGGTTTCGATCGTCTTCTTCTCCACGTCGACCTCGCTGTTGAGGCGCTGCATCGTCGCATCGTCGAGCTTCGTGGAGACCGCTTCGAGCGTTTCCCTGAGGTCCGGATGCGCATCGAGGACTTCCTTGCGCACGACGGGGGTCAGGGCATAGTTGGGGAAGAAGCCCTTGTCGTCCTTCAGCGTCTTGAGGCCCAGTGCGGCGATCTGGCCGTCGGTCGCCTGCGCGGCGATCGTATCGAGGTCTCCGTTGGCGAGCGCGTTATAGGCAAGGCCGAGGTCCATCGGCCGGACATTGGCACGGCCCGCCTCGAAGCCATAGACCTCCTGCAGCCCGATCAGGCCGTCCGGGCGCTTCGGGAACTCCGCGGTCGTGCCCATGAGGATTTCCTTGCCGTCATTGTAGGCCTTGGCGAGGTCGGAGATCGTCTCCATGCCCTCCGTCTTGGCGTTGCCCGGCTTGACGACATAGGCATAGGTGTTGTTCGCCTCGGACGGCGCCAGCCAGACGAGCCCTTTCTCGCCGTCCAGCTGCTTCACGCGCTCGTAGGTCTCCTCCGGGGAAAGTCGGTCCGTCACCTTGTTGAAGGTGATGAGCGACGTGCCCGTATATTCCCAGTAGAGATCGACCTCGCCGTTCTCCAGCGCGGCGCGGACGATCTTGGTGCCCATGCCGTCCTTCTTGTCGACCGTGTAGCCCTTGCTCTCAAGGAGCTGCTTGGTGATCTCGGCGATGATCAGCTGCTCGGTGAAGTTCTTGCCGCCGACGGTGATCGTCGCGGCCCAGCCGGCCGTCGCGACGAGCGCGATCGCCGCTGCCGACAGCAGGGTCTTTGCAAGCTTCGGTACGAATGTCATGGCAGTTCCTCTCTTCTCTTGTTGTTATCGTAACGGGTTTATGCCTCGCGGAATGAGGTGGTACTGGATCTGGCCGAAGACGAAATCGACCAGCACCGCGATCAGTGCCGTGGGAATGGCCCCGGCCATCATCATCGGGAGTTCGTCCAGCGCGATCCCGGTGAAGATCAGCTCGCCCAACCCGCCTGCGCCGATCAGGAAGACCAGCGGCGCGGAGCCGACGCAGATCGCAAGCGCCGTGCGTATCCCGCCGAAGATCACGAAGAGGGCGTTCGGCAGTTCCACGCGCCACAGCACCTGCCGCGGCGTCATGCCCATGCCGGTCGCCGCCTCGACAAGGTGGGGCGGGACCGCGCGCAGGCCGGCATAGGTGTTGCGAACGATCGGCAGGAGGGTGGCCGCCCACAGGCCGAAGACGGCGGGAACCGTGCCGATGCCGAGCACCGTCATGGACAGCGCGAGGATCGCGAGCGTCGGCACGGTGCTGCCGATGTTGAAGACCTGCATCACCGCTTCCGAGACGGAGCGGAAGGCGGGCCGAGAGAGCACGATGCCCACCGGAACAGCCACAAGGATCGCCAGGCCGCCGGCCCAGGCGACGAGCTCCAGGTGCTGCACGGCGAGATAGGAAATGTCGTCGGAATAGGCAAGAATCTCCTCCGCCATGCCGCTCGACCACAGCCAGGCGACGACCGCGGCCAGCACGGCGAGCACGATCACCGGCGCGATCGCGGCGCGGCGCTCCTGCGGTGCGGCCTGGACGGCGGGAGCGCTCATGGCTTTTCCCCATGGCCGAGATTGTGCACGATGGAGCGATAGCTCATCACGCCCGCCATCCTGCCGCCTTCGTCGACGCAGGCAAGCAGCGGCGTATCGTGCGCGAACATCAGCGACACCGCCTGCCGCAGGTCGCCCCCCACCGGCACCGAGCACCCTACCGGCTCCGCATGGTCGCCCACGGTGCCGGACCGACCCTGCGCCGCCTCCTCGCTGAGAAGGAGCTTCGGGCTGCCGTCGGCGGCAAGGACGAAGGCGCCGGCGCTGCGCGAGGCGCGCATGCGCTTGAGGGCGTGCTCGATCGGATCCGCGCATGCGACGGTGACGAAATCGGCTTCCATGGCATCGCGCACTGAAACGAGCCGGAGACGCTTGAGCGCACGATCGGAGCCGAGGAAGTCCTCGATGAAGCTGTTGGCGGGGCGCGCAAGCAGATCGTCGGGCGCGGCATACTGCTCCAGCCTGCCGCTGCGGAAGATCGCGATCCTGTCCGCCATCTTCACCGCCTCGTCGAGGTCGTGCGAGACGAAGATGATCGTCTTGCGGATCGTCCGCTGCATCTTCAGGAATTCTTCCTGGATCGCCTCCCGGTTGATCGGATCGATCGCCCCGAACGGCTCGTCCATCAGCATCACGGGCGGATCGGCCGCAAGAGCGCGCAGCACGCCGACGCGCTGCTGCTGGCCGCCGGAAAGCTCCTTCGGATAACGCTTGAGGAAGAGATCGGGCTGAAGGCCGACGAGTTCGAGCAGTTCCTTCGCACGGGCGCGCGACTTTCGGCGGTCCCAGCCGAGAAGGTCCGGCACGACGCAGATGTTCTCCTCGATCGTCTTGTTCGGGAACAGGCCGATCTGCTGGATGACGTAGCCGATCGAGCGCCGGAGCTCGATCGGGTCGACGGCGCTGGTGTCCTTGCCGTCGATGAAGACCTTGCCGCTGGTCGGCTGGATCAGCCGGTTGATCATCTTCATGGTCGTCGTCTTGCCGCAGCCCGACGGGCCGAGCAGCACGCAGATCTCGCCGGTCGGAAGGTCGAGGCTGACATTGTCGACGGCGACGAACGGATTGTGCGCCGGACCAAAATGCTTCGTCAGGTTCTCCAGCCGGATCATTGCGTGGCGTCCCCCTGAATGCCGCGTGAAGTCAGAAGGCGCTGCACGAGCGCCAGGAAGAGATCGGCGGCAATGGCAAGCAGAGAGACCGCAAGGGCGCCGGTGACGAGCTGGCGGGGATCGGACTGGCTGATGCCCCGCGAAATGAAGGTGCCGAGGCCGCCCGCGCCGATATAGGCCGCGATCGCCGTCACGCCGATGTTCATGACGACCGCCGTGCGCACACCCGCCATGATGACCGGTATCGCAAGCGGGATCTCGACCTGGCGCAGCCGCTGCCATGTGCTCATGCCCATGCCCTGCGCGGCCTCGCGCAGGGCCGGATCCACGTTCGTGATGGCGGTGTAGGTGTTCCGGATGATGGGCAGCTGCGAATAGAGGACGACGGCCACCACCGCCGGGACATAGCCGATGCCGTGGCCGAAGGGCGACAGCAGCGGGATCATCAGGCCGAACAGCGCGATGGAAGGAACGGTGATCATCATGGACGCGAGATAGAGGACGGTATCGGCCGTGCTCCGCGACTGCGTGATCGCAATCCCGATCGGCACCGCCGTCGCGACCGCGATTCCCACCGCGAGGAAGACGATCGAGATATGCTCGATCGCCCGCGCGCCGATGATGTCCAGATTGTCGATGATGAACCGGACGATCTCCATTCGTTGCGGTCCGCCTTTCTTTGTCTAGAGTTCTCCATAAAGCCTGGCGGCGTTCTCGAACGTGAAGCGAAGGGGAACGGATCCTTCGACCCGCCACGCGTCGACTGTCCCGCCCTCCATCAGGGCGCATGCGGACGGCGTGTCGACGACCGCGCCTCCGTAGAGCCGGTTCGCAAGGTTCAGGATCCCCGTCTGGTGCATCGCGAGACCGCCGCTTCCGCAGGCGTCCTTGACGAGCAGCACGCGCAGGCCGAGATTTATCGCGTCCTTGACGGACGCATCGACACAGGCCTCCGTCCATACGCCCGAAACCACGAGCCATTCCACGCCCGCATCGCGCAGTTCCCCGATCAGCGGGCTTCTGCCGAAGGCGCTCGCCTCGTTCTTGACGAGCAGCCGCTCCGCGGCTTCGGGCGCGACCTCGGGACAGATCGCCGTCAGCGGATCGTCCTTGTCGCTGAAGGCCGAGCGCCCGTCCGGCCCGACCGGATGGAAGGGGCGGGCGTGGTCGGCAAGATCGACGATATAGGCACAGTGGACGACGGGGATGCCGTTGCGGCGCGCCGCCGCCTGAAGGCGCGCCGCATTGCGCAGGACGGCATCGTACCCTTCGACGAGGTAGCGCTCGTCGTGGCGATGCTCCTCCTGGAGATCGATGAAAAGGGCGGCAGTCTTCGCACGCTCGATCCGCAACGGTTTCCGCATCAAGCCTCCCTGCCCAGGAATTCGTTCTCGTCAGGAAAGCACGACAAAGGCTTCGTGATGATGATCTCTCGGCTATCCCTCATCTGCGCCTCCTTTCACGGTTCGCCCGCACCGATCTCCGCGCGGCGCCGGACGATATAGGCGTCCAGTTCCTCGCGGATGGCGGGATCGAGCACCGGCTCCTCGTATTCGCGCAGCGCCTGCTGCCAGATTTCGGTCGCGCGCTCCAGCGCGTCGCGCCCGCCGGCCTCCTGCCAGCTTCCGTAGTTCTGCCAGTTGGAAAGCATCGGCTGGTAGAAGGCCGTCTCATAGCGCGCCATCGTGTGCTCGGAGCCGAAGAAATGCCCGCCGGCCGGCACCGACCTGATGGCCTCGAAACCGAGGTCGTCCTCGGAAAAGGGCATGGGCTCCAGAAAGCCGATCATGTTCTGCAGGATCTCGACGTCGAGCACGAGTTTCTCGTAGGAGGCGGTGAGCCCTCCCTCCAGCCAGCCAGCCGCGTGGTAGATGAGATTGGCGCCGCCAAGCACCGCGCCCCAGGTCGCCATCTCCGTCTCGTAGGCCGCCTGCAGGTCGACCACGTTGGAAGCATTGGCGTTGGAGGTGCGATAGGGAAGCCGGTAGCGGCGCGCGAGCTGGCCCGCGACGATGTTCGCCTTGGCGTTTTCCGGCGTGCCGAAGGCCGGTGCGCCCGAGCGCATGTCGACATTCGAGGTGAAGGCGCCGTACATGACCGGCGTTCCCGGGTTGACGAGCTGGGCGAGCACCACGCCGAACAGCGCCTCGGCATTCTGCTGGCAGAGCGCGGCGGCGAGCGTCACCGGCGTCATGGCGCCCATGAGCGTGAACGGCGTGATCGTCACCGGCTGTCCGTGCTCGGCCATCGCGATCAGCCCGTCGGCCATGGCATCGTCGAAGAGGCGCGGCGAATTGACCGAGATGATCGTAATGACGCCCGGAGATTGCCGCATCTCTTCGACGCTGATGCCGCGCGAGATCGCCATCATGTTGATCCCGTCGACGGCGCGGCCGCGGCCGATGGCGGTGCAGTGGAAGCACAGGTCGCTGAGCGTGACGTTCGCGTTGTAGGTATCGAGGTGGCGCGAGTTGGCCGGAAGCTCGATCGGCGCGCAGACCTGGTTGCCGAGGATGTGGATCGCGTTGAAGTACTGGGCGAGCCGCGTGAAGTTCCGATAGTCGGACATGTTGCCCTGGCGCCGGCCGTTGATGCGGTCGTGCACGTTCGGCGGGCCGGCGACGAGGCCGAAGGCCATCGTGTTGCCGCCGATCGTCAGGCGTTTTTCCGGGTTGCGGCTGGTGAGCGTGAAGGACGACGGCGTGGTGGCGAGCGCCGCCTCGACGATGGATTCATCGATGCGGATCGTCAGGGTCTCCCGGTCGACGATGGCACCGGCCTTTTCGAACAGGGCCATCGCCTTTTCGCTCATCACGCGGATGCCGATATCGGCAAGGATGCGCATGGAATTGCGGTGCAGCGCCTCCAGCCGCTCCTCGTCGAGCAGCTGCATCGGCGGATAGGTGTTGACCACCTCCTGCCAGGGCAGCTGCGAAATGCCGCCGCCGCCTCGACCCGCGCGCGATCGCCGTCCGCCGGTGCGTCTGTCACTCATCGAAAACTGCCTTTCGTGCGATTGCATCCGATCCGCGGCATCAGCCAGCCGGGCGCGATGCATGCATCTTTTATGTTCCGCCTCACTGAAACTATGTCCAATACCGCACTTGTCTTCACACGATAAGTTCGGCGGCAATGGCCAAGAAAAACGAGGTCATGGAGCGCTGGCATCTTGCGCGTTACGGAATGGGCGGATTAGCCTTGGGCAAAAGGGGAACCGTCCATGAAGCCGCCACCGCCATTGAACTACATCCGCTCCTTCGAGTGCTCCGCCCGGCATCTGAGCTTCACGGAAGCGGCCAACGAGCTCGGCTATACCCAGGCCGCCATCAGCAACCACGTGCGCGCGCTCGAACAGTATCTTGGCCGCCAGCTCTTCATCCGCTATCCGCGCAGCCTCAAGCTGACGGAGATGGGCGAGGCCTTCCTGCCCACGCTGCGCCAGGCGCTGACGCAGATCGATTTCGCCACGGAAGCCGTGCTGGCATCGGCGCGCAACAAGACCGTCGTCATCTCCTGCCCGACCAGCCTTGCGGAGAACTGGCTGGCGCGATGCGTCGCCGGCTTCAGCCGGAAGCATCCGGACGTGGAGATCCTGCTGCACGGCACCATCTGGGAGGATTCGACCGAGCAGATCGCCGACATCCTGATCTCCATCCGCCGCTTCGACAACATGCCGGCAAACGGCTTGCAGCTATGGAACGACCGGCTCGTGCTGCTGTGCGCCCCGCAGCTCGTCAACGGCCAGAACGCGATCACGACGCCGCAGGACGTGCTGAACGCCAAATGGATCGCCGTGCACGGCCGGCAGGAATTCTGGCAGGACATGGCGGATGCGCTCGGCATCGACGCGTCCGCAAACGACAAGAGGCTTTCCACCAACTCCACCAACATCGCGCTCGAAATGGCGGCAAGCGGCGCCGGCTGCATCGTGACGACGCAGTCGCTTGCGCAGATCTACATGGACCGCGGCCTGCTGGTGGAACCGTTCACGACGCGCGCCAAAAGCGCATGGAACTACTATCTTTCCGAGGGACAGGCTTCCCGGGGGGCGACGGTCGCGAAGGTGCGCGACTGGATCTTCGCCGAAGCGCAAAAGGTCGCCGGCTGACCCCGGCAGCAAAGGCCCATTTCAGGCTAACGGAACCGCGTCCGGCAACAAACGAAAATTGCGGGATCAATGACCTCGTTTTATTTGTCCATCCGACGCCGATTTCCCGTTCCCGCCGGCTTTTGGAAGACCCCGCCCATCCCTAGACTCGGACCTGCCGCCGGGCTTTCCGGCGAAAGAGGTCATCGGTTCAGGGCTGGAATTTCATGCGCTCCCACACTCAAGCGGTCGTCATTGGCGGCGGTCTCATCGGCTGTTCCATTCTCTACCATCTCACCAAGCTCGGCTGGACCGACGTCATGCTTCTGGAGCGCAGCGAATTGACGTCGGGCTCGACCTGGCATGCGGCGGCGAACATCCACGGCCTGCACGACTCCACCAATATCAGCCTGCTGCAGCACTACACGATGGCGCTCTACAAGGAGCTGGAAGTGGAGACCGGCCAGGGCTGCGGCATCTTCCAGCCGGGCTCCCTCTATCTCGCGCAGACCCAGGCACGCGAGCACCAGCTGCGTCTCCAGGAGGCCAAGGCGCGCCGCTACGGGATGAACTTCCACGAGATCGGCCGCGACGAGGCCGAGCGCCTGCATCCCCTCGTCAATTTCGACGGCGTCCGCTGCATCATGTACGAGCCGGACGGCGGCAATGTCGATCCTTCGGGCGTGACCATGGCCTACGCCGCGGGCGCGCGCCAGCGCGGCGCCGAAATCCACCGCTTCACGCCCGTCACGGGTACCGAGGCGCAGCCGGACGGCAGCTGGATCGTGCGCACGCCGAAGGGCGACATCCGCACGCGGTGGATCGTCAACGCGGCCGGGCTGTGGGGGCGCGAGGTGGCAGCGATGGCGGGGTTGGACCTTCCATTGATCCCGACCGAGCACCAGTATTTCGTGACCGAGACGATCCTGGAGATCGCCGCGCTCGACCGGCGGCTTCCGTCCGTCGCCGACCGGGACGGCGAATATTACCTGCGCCAGGAGGGCCTCGGTCTCCTCATCGGCGCCTATGAGCGCGACATGCGGTTCTGGGCGGAGGAGGGCACGCCCCTCGGCTTCGGCCACGAACTCTTCCCCGACGATCTCGAACGCATCGAGGAGAACATGATGCGCGCGATCGATCGCGTGCCGGTCGTCGGCACGGCGGGCATCAAGCGCGTGATCAACGGGCCGATGATCTGGTCGCCGGACAGCGCCGTGCTCTTCGGCCCGGTGCCGGAGCTCAGCAACTATTTCTGCTGCAACGGCATCATCCCCGGCTTCTCGCAGTCGGGCGGCATGGGCAAGCTGGCCGCGGAATGGATGATCGAGGGCGAACCCTCGCTCGACATGTTCGGCTGGGACATGGCGCGCTTCGGTCATTGGGCGGACAAGGCCTTTACCAGGGCGCGTGTGCGGGACCAGTACAGCCATCGCTTCAAGATCCATTTTCCCAACGAGGAACGGGCGGCGGGCCGCCCCGTCCGCACCCGCCCGGCCTATGAGATGCAGAAGGCGATGGGCGCCGTCTTCGGCCTCAACTTCGGCTGGGAGCATCCGCTCTGGTTCTCCGCAGAAGGCGAGCCGAAGGAGGAGACGGCCGGCTTCACGCGCCAGAACTGGTGGGCGCCGGTCGGCCGCGAGGCGCGCATGCTGCGCGAGAACGCCGGCATCATCGACATCTCCAACTTCGCCAAATATGCGGTGAAGGGTCCCGGCGCCGCCGATTGGCTGAACGCGCTCTTCGCCAACCGGATGCCGAACGAGGCCGGCCGGTCCTGCCTGACGCCGCTCATCGGCAAGCGCGGCGGGATCGCCGGCGATTTCACCGTGACGAAGCTCGGCGAGGACGAGTTCATGATCTTCGGCTCCGGCATGGCGGAGCGCTACCACCAGCGCTTCTTCAAGGCCGTGCCGCTGCCCGAGGGCGTCACTTTCACCTCGATGACCGAACGCCTCTGCGCCTTCAACGTCGCCGGCCCGAGATCGCGCGAGCTCCTGGCGCGCCTGACGAACGAGAACCTGTCCAACGAGAGCTTCCCTTTCATGCGCTCGCGCAGGATGAGCGTTGCCGGCGTCGATGTCATCGCGCTGCGCGTCTCCTTCACCGGCGATCTCGGGTGGGAGCTTTATTGCAGTGCCGACCGCCAGGTCGCGCTCTACGGCGCCCTGCTCGAAGCCGGTAGGGATCTCGGCGCAGGTCCCGTCGGCGCGCGTGCCCTCGCCTCCTTGCGTATCGAAAAGGGCTACGGCAGCTGGAGCCGGGAATATTCGCCGGAATACTGGCCGCAGGAATGCGGTCTCGACCGCTTGATCAAGACCGAGAAAGGCCCCTTCCTGAACAAGGAAGCCTACGAGAAGATTGCCGGGATACGTCCGAGGCAGACGCTCGCCATGATATCGATCGACGCCCGGGACGCGGACGCGACCGGCGGCGAACCGATCTTCCTCAAGGACGGCACGCCGGCCGGCCAGGTCTCCTCCGGCGCCTACGGCTATAGCGTGGGCATGTCGCTCGCCCTCTGCTACATCAAAGCGGACATGGCGAGGCCGGGAGACAAGGTGAACGTCGCCATCCTCGGCCGTCCGCATGAAGCCACGATCCTCGAACATGCCCCCTTTGATCCGGAAGGAAAAAGGCTGAGGCTCTCCTGAGCGCCTTGCGGGCGCGGAGGAAGGATCTGGAGGGTAGAAACGCGAAAGCCCCGTTGGGGTTCCAACGGGGCCTGTTCGATGAGGCTGGTTGCGGGGGCATCAGCCATACTGGAGGATATAACAGATAAATTTCAATTAATTACCATAAATAGCCAGCCCAAAATACCAACAAAAATACCAACATCACATTCTCGTGAAAAATAACTAATAGCAAGCAACAGATAGTCCCCGACCAAATGGGCTTCAATGACTATGGAGCGGGTAGCGAGACTGATATCCGGGCGCTAACGTTTTGGCCGAATAGCATTCTTCCAGTTTCCGATTTGCCACATTCTTCGCCAAGGTCCACCGGCTTCGCAGCTATTTGCCCACCGCAACGTTTCGAGCATATCACGCACGGCACCCCCATACATCAAGGCGCTTTGCGTACTTCTCGAAGTGTCCGGATGGCATCGATATGTTCCGGTCCGATGCCGCAGCAGCCGCCGACGACGCAGGCGCCGTCGCCGAGCCAGCTCTCGATCCATTTCAAGTAGTTTGCCGGGTCGAGATCAGCGCGAATGTCGGAAATGCCGGCATAGGGCGTATCGGACGGCGGCTCCGGCGCAAAGGCGTTGGCATAGACCCCGATCGCTGCGGATGCTCCGGCCTCGTTCACCGTCCGGCGGGCGATACGCACGGCCTCCCCCATCACCTCCGGCTGGCTGCAATTGAAGAAGACGCCGCCTGCTCCTGCGGCGAGCGTCTTGCGCACGGCCTCGTCCACCGGCTCGCCGGAGCGCAGCTCGGCTGGTCCCGTGCGGCCGTCCTCATCCTTCAGCGTATAGGAGACAAAGACCGGCTTGCCGTCGCCGATCACGGCCGAAAGCGCCGTCAGGCCTTCCGCAGTCGAACTCTGCGTCTCGATCAGCCACAGGTCGACATGTGGCCGCAGGCCGGCGACGAGACTTGCGATGATGCGCGGCGCGCCGTCCGCATGAAACCGTTCCGGCCGATAGCTCTCGAACGGCGGAGGCAGCGAGCCTGCAACCAGCACGCGGCGGCCCGCGGCATCGGCGACCGCGCGCGCAAGGCGGCCGGCGCGATCGGCGAGAGCGCGGCCCTCGGCGGCAAAGCGCTTCTCGCCCAGCATGTGGGGCACGAGGCCGTAGGAATTGGTGGTGATGATGTCAGCGCCGCTATCGACATAGGCCTGGTGCGCCTGCGTGACGTAGTCCGGCGCCTCGATCAGCGAGAGCGCGGACCATTCCGGCAGGCGGAAGGGCGCGCCGAGCCTTTCGAGCAGACGGCCCATACCGCCGTCGAGAATGGTGAAGGACGGGTGGTTCAGCGTCATTTTGCTCCTCCCTGCCGGTCAGCGGCGAAAGCGCGACCGAAATGCCGTTCGAGGCGATTCTGCACGATCTCGAGGCCGATCGACAGGAACCAGTAGATCGCCGCTGCCGTCAGCAGCATTTCCATATAATGATAAGTGGCCCGGCCGTAGGATTGCGCCAGAAAATTCAGTTCCCAAAGACCCATGATGGAGACGAGGGAGGAATCTTTCAGCATCGAAATGAAATGCCCGCCGGCCGGCGGAATGATGATGCGCATCGCCTGCGGCGCGATGATCTTGAAGGCGATGACGCCGCGCCCCAGCCCGAGCGCCATCGCCGCCTCCCCCTGCCCGCGTGGCACGGAGAGGATGCCCGCCCGGATCGTCTCGGCTAGATAGGCGCCATAGTTCAGCGAGAGCGCAAGGATACCGGACGCAAGTCCCGACAGGACCACGCCGAACTGCGGCAGCGCGAGATAGATGATCAGGACCTGCACGAGCAGCGGCGTGCCGCGGAAGAACGACGCATAGAAGGTCGCGACACCGAAGGCCAGCGCATTGGACGACAGCCGGCCGAGCGCCGTCAGGATCGCCACTACCAGCGAAACGGCCATGGAGATGACCGTGATCAGCAGGGTGAGCGCCACACCCTGGATGAAACCGTCAGGCGCGAGACGGAGCCCCAGCATGAAGGGCAGCTTCTGCCCGATCAGGCCGAAATCCAGGCCGAGATTGTAGAAAAGAAGAAGGAGCAACGTCAGCAGCGCCAGCCAGGTCAGCTGGACGCGCAGCCGAAAGCCCGCCGGCCCGGTCCGGAAAAGCCGCAACCGGGAACCGGCGGATTGCCGCAAGGCGGGAAGGCGGACGTCAGAATGCATATTTGGTGATATCGACCTTGAACCACTTCTCCGAGATCTTCGCGAGCGTGCCGTCATTCTTGAGCTCGGTGATCACCCGCTTGATCTCGGCGTCCCATTCCGGATCGCCCTTGTCGGTGACGACGGCATTCGGCTCGGCAAAGAGGGGCTCGCCGGCAAGCTTCAGCTTGCCCGTCGCGTCGATCTGGCCCTGCGCCGTACCGAGCGAGGCGACGATGGCGTCGAGACGCACACCCGCGCCGAGCGCGAGGTTCTGGAAATTGACGGTTTCATCGTTCGGCACCGCCTGCACCTCGCCGAACGGAAAGGTGATCGTGGCCTGGCCGGGGATCGTGAAGTTCCTGTTGACATAGGCTTCATAGGAGGACCCCGTGCCGACGCCGACCTTCTTGCCCGTCAGGTCCGCCGCGGACCTGATCGCCTGCTCGTCCTTGTGGACGACCAGGACCGCGGGAACGCTGTAGTAATTCACCGGAAAATTGACGACCTTCGCCCGTTCCTCCGTCGGCGTGGAGGAGGTGATGGCGATATCCCAGCGGCCCGCCCACCGGCCGCCGATGATCGTCTCCCAACCGGGTGTCTCGAGGCGCAGCTTCACGCCGAGCCTTTCGGCGAAGGCCCTGGCGACGTCGACGTCGAACCCGTCCAGTTCGTTCTTGTCGTTGATGAAGGCGAAAGGCGGGTAGTCGTTGACAATGGCGTTGACGACCTCGCCCTTCTCCTTGACGCGGTCGAGCACTTCCCCGGACAGGGCAGGCGTGGCGAGATAGGCAAATGCCAGGACCGCGGCGACGGCGGTCTTGAACGGTTTCGACATGGTTGGCCTCCAGCTATCAGGATGGCCAAGCCTATCGCGGCGCGCGCCGCGCAAGTAGATTATTAATTCTATAATAATTATGTATTTTAAGATTCTTTGCGGAATGCGGCCGGACTCCAGGATCGAAGTCGCGCAACGATAGCGGCGTACGCAATGTCTGCTTTCCTGTTTGATATCCGGCCTGGCCGCTCCTTGCCGGCACCGAAGCTGGGTCGCGGACTAAATTGCGGTTCAGGTGATCTGATCGAGAACACCTCTTTCAACTCGCGCCGACAATCCGGCCGGCGCAAGGGTTGGCAGCCAATCCGTTTCATAGGCGGTTAAATCTACTCGATGCTGTCCGCGTCGCGGGCCAGGGCGGCAAGTTTGACCTGCACCAGCAGCGACAGCTCGTCATAGACGGTCCACTCGTCGACTATCCTGCCGTCCTTGTAGTGGTAGTGGGTTATGCCCATGACCTGGAGGCGCGCGCCGGTCGGCTCGCCGAGCTCCTGCAAGATGCCATAGCCGAGGTGATGGCCTTCCATCAGCCAGCGTACCGCGACCTTCGTGCCACCTTCCTCGCAGGGGTTGGAGCAGATGTGCTGTACGGTGAAGCACGCATCCGGGATCGAGCCGATCAGGCCAAGATGCTGGTGGGTGACGGCGGCCACACCGTAAAGCTCCTTCATCAGCGGCCCGTGATACTGGCAGGTTGGTGCATAGACATCCTTGATACGGCCGAACATGCGTCCGTTGAACATGGTGTGCAGCCAGCGCAAAGTATGTGCCTCGATGTCGTTATGGGCGATCGAGACGTCGGCTTCGGCTTCCGGAGGATACTGGCCAAGCAGGCGGCGGTTCTCGCCGATATCGAGCGAGACGAGCCCCTTGTCGAAGGACGATCTGGCGAGTTTGCCGGCGAAGGCGTGCGGATCGAGGCCTAGCTGCTTGATGATCGCCATCGTATCAGCCACCACCCACTCGCGATAGATCTTGTTGCGATGGATCATGCAGTCGGCGATCGTGCGCGAGACGAAGGTGCGCCCCGTCGGGGGACCGTAGTGACCGAACTGCGTGTGCCGGCCGGAACCGGTGACGAGATGCGAGGTATAGAACCCCTCGACGTCGTTGCCGCGCCACAGAACCTGGGTCGCCATGCCGCGTCTCTCAGGCAGCGAGACGAGGCGCTGGATCGTGTCACGCACTACGTCCTCGCGGTTGTAGATCGTGCCGAGGGTGCCATAGAGCACACAGTTGTGAGTGTAGTGCGAATAGATCAGGCCGATGTCGCGCTCGTCCCAGATCCTGTGAGTGCAACGCACGATGTAGTCGACGATGTCGGTGTAGATCTCGTCGAACCCCTCCAGCGACTGGCTGCGCGGGCGGTCGGCAGGCGCAAGCTCGGTATAGTCGCGGCGCTCGACCTGCAACACCTGTTCCACCGGTTCCTTACGCTGGCTTTGCACCGCGGATTTGGAACCCTTGGCGTCGTCCTCGCTCATGACATGTCCTTTCGTTCAATCTTTCGGGTTTACGATAAGGCAAGCCAGCGTCCGAGATGGAGCGCCATGGCCTGCGGATTTTCCAGCGGCGAGAAATGCCCCGCATCCGCGATGAGGTGAAGTCTTGCGTCGGGAATGCCGGCTGCGATCTCGCACTGCGCCTCGAACGGGCAGACCTGCTCCTCGACGCCTGCCAGCACCAGCGTCGGCTGCGTGATAGCGGCAAGTCGAGGCCGGCTGTCTTTTCGATGGATGGCCATCTCTGCCTGCTGCGCCAGCCGCTCCGGTCCACAATCTCGCGCCATGGCGAGGATCGTGTCGCGCAGCGCTGCGTTATCGACATTGACCGACGCCACCAGTCGCGGCCAGGTATCGAGGATGAAGCCATCCATGCCGTTTGTCCGCGCATCGGCGACCGCCTTGCGCCGAACCGCGGCATTGGTCGGCGTATCGGGCCGCGCCGTCGTATCGATCAAGGCGAGCCTGCCGATCCGATGCGGCTGGCGGGCGACCATTTCCAGCGCGCAGATGCCGCCCAGTGAAAAGCCGGCGAGGAAGAAATAGGGCGGCGCGGCGGCAAGGATGGTTTCCGCCAGGTCAGGCATCGTCTCGACACCGCCCATTTCGCCGATCAGCACCGGATAGTCGCCGAGCCTTTCTATCAACGGCACAAAGACCCTGCGGTCGCAGGCCGTTCCCGGCAGGAGCAGGAGCGGGGGGCGCGGGTCGTTCGGCATGGCGTTGGCGGTCATCGTCAGGCGTCCCAAGGGATTTCGCACGCTGCAAGCACCCTCTCCACCTGCCCGAAAACCGGGACAGAATGAGATTGTGACGCCGTGTTGGAAAAAAGACTGGCAGATTTTGAATACGTATGCAATAGGTTTGTGCTCGATCATTTCGAACGCCCGGGATGCGTTCTACCGGCAGAACCGCTTTGGTTCCGCCGACGGGAAAGGTGTGCCGGACCATCAAGCTCAGTGGAGAGATACGCCATGATCATGAAGCACGCGCCGATGAAGGGCGTCCAATACGTGAAGGCGCCCGAACGCAACTCGATCGACGACAGCACGTCGGTGGAGGCATTGGTTGCGCAGATCATCGCCGATGTGCGCGAACGGGGCGATGCCGCCGTAAGCGACTATTCAATGAAATTTGACAAGGCCAAGCTCGCCGCCTTCGAGGTGACGCCGGAGGAACGCGAGGCGGCGCTTGCCGAACTCGACCCGCAGACCCGCGCCGACACGGAATTCGCCATCGGCAATGTCCGCAAATTCGCCGAGGCGCAGCTTGCCACCATACTCCCGCTCGAGATCGAGCTTCGGCCCGGCCTGCATCTGGGCCACAGGGTGATCCCGATCGAGCGCGTCGGTTGTTATGTGCCGGGCGGGCGATATCCGTTGCTTTCCGCGCCGATCATGACCATCGTGCCGGCGAAGGTCGCCGGCTGCGACGAGGTGATCGCCTGCCTGCCGCCGAATGCGCACCGGGCGATGATCGCCGGCTGCCACCTGTCCGGCGCCGACCGTATCTTCCGCATCGGCGGAGCCCAGGCGATCGCCGCAATGGCCTATGGGACCGAGACCGTGCCGGCGGTGAACAAGATCGTCGGCCCTGGCAACGCCTTCGTCAACGAAGCAAAACGCCAGGTTTTCGGCCCCGTCGGCATCGACCAGCTTGCCGGGCCTTCGGAAATCTTCATCGTGGCCGACAAGACCGGCGATGCCGTGATGATCGCCACCGACCTGCTCGCACAGGCAGAACACGACGTACGCACCCGCGTGGGTCTCATCACCACGGACCGCGCGCTCGCCCAGGCCACGCTTGCGGAAGTCGAGCTTCAGTTGCAGGATCTTTCGACCGCCGCCGTCGCCGGACAGGCTTGGCGCGATTATGGCGAGATCGTCCTGTGTGACGACGAGGCGGCCATGATCGCCTATTCCGACCATATCGCCGCCGAACATCTTCAGGTCCACACACTGGACCCGCAGGCCACGGCGAAGAAGCTGCGTAACTACGGCTCGTTGTTCATCGGCGAGCTCGCCAGCGTCGTCTATTCCGACAAGTGCTGCGGCACCAACCATACTCTGCCGACCATGGGGGCGGGGCGCTATACAGGCGGACTCTGGGTCGGTGCCTACGTCAAAATAGCCACCCACCAGTGGCTGGACGAGCGCGGCGTTGCCGCTGTCGCCCCGCCCGCTGCCCGCCAGAGCGCCAGCGAAAGCCTGGAAGGCCATCGCCGCGCGGCACAGCTCCGGCTCGACCGGCTGCAGAAATTTTCGGCTTGAGTTTTGCGCTCCCCGCAACGGCGGGCAGTTCCATTCCATACGCGAAGTCATCCTCGGCCTTCGGCCGAGGAGCCATATCGGGGCGGATATCCGCCGTCAGGGTCGTGGCGGCTTTGAAGCCGCAAAGTCGCTTGCCTGCTCATAGGCATGGCCGATCTGACAAACCGTCGCCTCGTCCCCTGCCTTGCCGACGAGTTGAAGGCCGAGCGGCAGGCCGTCTGCAAAGCCGCAGGGCACCGAGAGTGCCGGATGGCCCGTGACGTTGAAGGCGATGGTGCGCATCGGCGTCCACCTCGCCGCATCTCCGGCAAAATCGGCGAAGGGAATCGCCGGTGTCAGCGTCGTCGCCGTCAGGATCGCATCGATGTGGGAGAAGACTGCGCGATCCAGCCAGGCCCTCAGACGCGCTGCGGCTTGGCGGGCGCGGGCAAGATCGTCCGGTGTCAGGCAGAGGCCGGAAACGATGTTCTGGAAGACCTTGCGGCTGTAGCGCTCGCCCGAGGCGGCCAGCTGACGTCGATGGACCTCGAAGGCTTCCGCATGGATGATGACCGCGCCGATCGCCTCGAAATCCGCGACGTCCGGCAGTGTCACCTCCTCGATCCGCGCTCCGAGCAACGATAGTTGAGACGCGGCCCCGTCGATAGCGTCGAGCAGCGCCGGCAGGGTTTGCGGATCACCGGCAAACCAGTCGCGGGCATAACCGATGCGCAGCCCGGCCAGCGGCATGCCGATGCGCGACGTAGCCGGCGCATGTGGAGCTGGATCGGCGATGGCATCGAAGGTGACAGCCGCCTCGGCGACGGAGGCACTGACAAGGCCCACATGATCGAGGCTTGGCGACAGCGGAAAGGCGCCGCGCGCCGAAATGCGGTCATAGGTCGGCTTGAAGCCGACGGCACCGCAATAGGCGGCCGGGCTGCGAACGGAACCGCCTGTATCCGAGCCGATCGTCGTGCGAACCAGCCCGCCGGCCACCGCCGCGGCCGAGCCAGACGACGAGCCGCCGGTGGCACAGCCGACATTCCAGGGATTCGCGGCGGGCGGAAACGCCCGGTCGAAGACCGGCCCGACCATTGCGAATTCGTAGGTTTCGAGCTTGCCGAGCAGCACTGCGCCAGCGGCCCTCAGCCGGCTCACCACCTCGGCATCCTCGGCCGCAATATGGCCGGCATATAGGTCCGAACCATAGGTCGTTGGCATGTCCGCCGTGTCGAAGAGATCCTTCACCGCTACGGGTATGCCATGCAGCAGGCCGAGATCCTCGCCACTCGCCAGCGCGGCATCTGCCCGAGCGGCCGCAACAAGCGCGCTTTCGGCAGCGACGTGCAGGAAGGCGTGGTAGGCGCCGTCCCGCTCCGCGATGCGCTCGAGATGCGCCTCCGTCAGCGCCACGGAGGTCAGGCTTGCATTGCGAAGCCGCGCCGCTGCCTCGGGGATCGTCAGGTCGGCGGCATTCTCCGTCATTCCGGTTCTTTCGGCTCTTCGATCTTCGCGATCCTGTCCAGCCGCCGCGCCGCCTCATCAAGATGCTGCGCATCGGCCAGCACGAATTCCTCGCGCTCGGCAGCGATTGTGATGCCGCAGGCGCGCGCCTGTTCACGAATGGCGGCAAGGGTCGGACGTGCTTCAGCCTGTGTCATCATATGCTCCCGTCAGGTCCGGGCCGCCTCGAACAGGTCCCAAGCTGCTTCGAACTTTGCGAGATCGAAGCCCGGTTGTCGAGCGGGTTCCAGGATAAGCTTTTCGGTGGCCCGTAGTTTTTCGATCGACGTCGCAAGCATGGAAATCATCGCCGCCGGTACGACGACGGCGCCGTGGCGGTCCGCGTGCACGAGATCGCCTGACGCCACCGTCAGGCCGAAGACCGTGACGGGCACGTCGATCGCCTCGACATGCACGAAGGCATGGCTCGGGCCGATCGAGCCGGCGATTATCGGAAAATTATCCGGCAGGTCACCGAGGTCACGCATCACGCCGTTGGTCAGCACACCGGAAAGGCCGAACCCGCGATGCACCGTCGCGTTGATCTCGCCCCAGAAGGCGCCGACGCAATGGGGGAAATCGGTATCCTCGATGACGGCGAGCGAAGGTGACGGGCCGCCCGCCATGTAGCGGTAGTAATCCATGCGACGCGCGCGGATGACGGCCGGGCTCTCCGCCGGAGGGGCTGCGGCTGCGATCTTCGCCGTGCGCGCGTAGCCGACGATCGCCGGGCCTGCGGGCACCGAGCTGAGCACCGTGCCGCGGGTGAACGCGTTGAAGCCGCGCTTGCCCTCGGCCACCTCGATAGCATTGCAGACGGTAGGCGTGTCGACCGCGCGCAGCAGGGCAAGAAGTGTGTCGTCCAAGGTCTGTCCTCCGAAATCTGCTGGGAAAGGAGCGGCATCGCTGCCGCCCCCGCGTGGGCGCCTTCGCGCGACCACTTCTTCAGGGTCACCCCCGCCAGGTCAGGCCGGCCTTGTCGCCGGTGGCGACGACGCGGTAGAGGCTCGCCTCGCCGGTCATCGAAGGCGCGAGGCTGTGCGGAAGGCCGGGAGGAACCGCGCAGGTATCGCCCGGCGCCAACACGGATTCACCGCCCTCCCAGCAAAGCTTCCAATGGCCGCGCATGACCATCAGCACTTCGTGACGCTCGTTCACATACGCCTCTTCCGGGATCGAACCGCGGGTGAGCAGCTCGACCTCGAAACCCGGCTTGTCGCGTAGAAGGGCATTCTCGCCGATCACCCGGGCCGGCGCCTTCTGCGCCAGCGCCATCAGGTCCCAGTAGCGGGCAACATAGTCGCGCACGACCTCGCTTACCGGCGTCTCCGGGAAAGCCTTCAGTTCCTCATCCGTCAGAAGCGGCATCGGCTTGATGCCCTCCGGCAGCGCCTGGCCTTTCTTGGTGTCATAGAGCTTGCCGTTCTCACCGAGCACCAAGCCATGGTCCTTGGCGTCCTCGATCACCTGCGGCGCCCAGATGACGCCGCCGCCGGCATCGTCGCCGCCGAGTATGGCCATGATCATCCCGTAATCCGTGCCGATATTCTCGAAGCCGCGGAAAATGCCGGTCGGGATATTGAAGATGTCGCCCTCTTCCAGCACCACTTCACCGGCATTGCCCCAGCGGCCCCAGAAGAAGCGCCACCGGCCCTTGAGGACGAAGAAAACTTCGGCCGTGCGGTGCGAGTGCAACGAGTTGCGGCATTTGGGCGGCTGACCAGCCGCCCCGATGTTGAAGCCGGGCGTATCCTTGATATGGACATGCTGGTCGGGACTTTCCGAAACCCCGCCGCCAATGATGGTGAAGTTCTCCTTGCTGTTCGAGCCCGGCGTGTGGGCGTCGATGAAGGCAGTGCGACAGGGCTTCAATTCGCCGTAGCGAACGATGCGTTTTTCCATTTCCGTCTGGGAGATATGCATTTTTCAACCTTTCATACGTATGCAAAATGGTTTCGGACAAGTTTCACCCCCCCCCCCCCGCGTGGGAGCGGCAATTAGCGTATCTTTTCTGTCGGAGCCTTCTGAGCAGTCGAGCCGCGCAGGACGAGTTCGCCGTCGAGGACGACGCGGCGCGCGGCGCTCTCGCCGTCCTTGATGCTCTGCATGAGGGTCGCCACCGTCTCCGCGACCATGTCGTCGACGTTCTGGCGGAACGTCGTCAAATTGTAGGCCGGCCAGCGTGCCGGCGGCACATCGTCGAAGCCGACGACCGAAACGTCTTCGGGAATGCGAAGCCCGAGCTCGAAGCGCAGCACGTCCATCACGGCAAACGCCATGTGGTCGTTGCAGACGAAGACGGCATCGGGGTAATCCGCCCGGGCGAACATGCGGCGCGCGGCCGCCTGCGCCTCCTCATAGCGGAAATTGCCGACCTCGCGCGCAAACAACGAAAGCCCCGCCTCGGCCAGCCCTTCGCAAAACCCCTGTTCGCGGTCTCGCTGCGTCGAAGCACCCTCGAACCCGGCGATATAGCCGCAGCGGGTGTGACCGAGAGAGACCAGGAGCTTGGCAAGCGCATGGCCGCCGGCACGGTTGTCGGAGGTGACGGCGGACAGCCGCACGTCGTCTTGCAAGCGGTTGAACAGCACGATAGGCACGCCCGAGGCATGGCAGCGGGCGGCAAGCTCCGACGACATGTTGGCCGAGGCGAGGACGATGCCATCCACTTGGTAGTCGAGGATCTCCTGCGTGATCTGGTCGACGCTTTCCGACGCGATCGAGGAGATGAAGACCAGCACGTGATAGCCCTGATCCTGCAGCGCTCTCGACAGGCGCTCGACGACTTCCGGATAGAAATAGTTTTCGAGGTAGGCGACGACGAGGCCGATGATACGGCTGCGGCCGGTGATGAGCGAGCGGGCGAGCACGTTCGGCCGGTAGCCGAGTTTTTCCGCCGCCGCGCGGATCTTTTCCGCCGTCTTCTTGGAAACGGACGTTCCCGGTGTGAAATAGCGCGAGACGGCCGATTGGCTCACCCCCGCAAAGCGCGCGACATCGTTCGATGTGACCTTCTCGTTTGCCATCAGTCCGCTGTCCACCCCCCATCAACCATCAGCGCCGTTCCCGTCACCATCGCCGCGGCATCGCTGGCAAGATAGGTGACGGCGGCCATAATGTCTTCCACGCGACCGATGCGCCCGAGCTTGATTTTCTGCGTTATCCACTGCACTCGTTCCGGATTGGAGAACGTCTGCTCGGTGAGCGGCGTGCGGATGAAGGTGGGGCAGACCGTGTTGACCCGGATGCCCTTCGGCCCCCATTCGATCGCCATCGACTTGGTGAAACCCTCGACGGCGTGTTTGGTGGCGGCGTAGACAGCTCGGTCGATGCCACCGACATGGGCCATCTGCGAGGAAACGTTGATCAGCGAGCCCGGTTCGCCCGCCGCGATCAACCGCTTCGCCACGGCACGGGTGAGGAAGTAGGCGCCGCGTACGTTGAGATCGAAGACGGCGTCGAAATCGATGGGAGTCGTCGCCACGGCCGGGCCATGGCGAGCGATGCCCGCACTGTTGACCAGCACATGGAAAGGTTCTTGTGTAGCCACCGCCGCCTCTGTCGCCTCCACGTCGGCGACATCCATCACCAGGGCCTCCGCGGAACCCCCCCCGGCGCAGACCGACGCCACCGCCTCGTTGAGTCTTTCCGCCGAGCGAGCCGAAAGCACGACATGCGCGCCCGCCTCTGCGAGGGCAACCGCGCAGCCGAAGCCGATGCCGGACGATGCCCCGGCCACCAGCGCGCGTTTGCCGTCGAGGCGAAAGGAGGGCGTGCGTGGCTTTTCCATCACGCGGCCGCTCCACCATAGGGGATGTTGCGGCCGCCATAACGGCGCACGCGCACATTGGCCTGCTCGGCATGGCCGACGAAGCCTTCGAGCAGGCACAGCCGCGAGCAATAGGCGCCGACTTCGGCCGCCGCCGCGTCGGTCATCACCTTCTGGTAGGAATGGGTCTTCAGGAACTTTCCGACCCAGAGACCGCCCGTGTAGCGTCCCGCTTTCTTGGTCGGCAACGTATGGTTTGTCCCGATCACCTTGTCGCCGTTGGCGACATTCGTGCGGGGGCCGAGAAACAGCGCGCCATAGGAATGCATGTTTTCCAGGAACCAGTCGTCGCGGTCGGTCATCACCTGGACGTGCTCGGAGGCGATGTCGTTGGCGACATCCAGCATCTCCTCATAGGTGTCGCAGACGATGACCTCGCCATAGTCGCGCCATGAGGCGCTTGCGGTTTCCGTCGTCGGCAGGATCGAGAGGAGCCGGTCGATCTCCGCCAGGGTGGCGGCTGCGAGCTTGTGCGAGTTGGTCAACAGCACCGCCGGCGAATTGTAACCGTGCTCGGCCTGCCCTAGAAGATCCGTCGCACACATTTCAGCGTCCACCGTCTCGTCGGCGATCACCATCGTCTCGGTCGGACCGGCGAAGAGGTCGATGCCGACGCGGCCGTAGAGCTGGCGTTTGGCTTCCGCCACGAAGGCGTTGCCGGGGCCGACCAGCATGTCGACCGGCTTGATCGTCTCGGTGCCGAGCGCCATGGCACCGACCGCCTGCATTCCGCCGAGCACGTAGATTTCGTGCGCACCGGCCTTATGCATGGCGGCGACGATCGCCGGATGCGGCTCACCCTTCTGGGGCGGGGCCGAGGCAACGATGCGCGGCACGCCCGCGACCGACGCCGTCAGCACCGACATATGGGCGGATGCCACCATCGGGAACTTGCCGCCGGGTACATAGCAACCAACCGACTGCACCGGAATGTTGCGGTGGCCAAGGATCACGCCAGGCATGGTCTCCACCTCGATATCGGTCATCGAGGCACGCTGCGCCTCGGCGAAGCGGCGGATCTGCGTCTGGGCGAAGTCGATGTCGGCCATGTCGCGCGCCGATACCTTGGCGATCGCCGCCTCGATCTCGGACGGGGTGAGCCGGAAGGACGGCGGGGAGAACTTGTCGAACTTTTCCGAAAGCTCGCGCACGGCCGCATCACCGCGCGTCTCGATGTCTTTCAGCGTCGCCTCGACCACGGCACGAACCTTGGCATCGTCCTCCGAGCGTTGCGCCTCGGGTTTGCCGCGTTTGAGATAGGTAACGGTCATAAGTGTCTTTCCTTAGTTGCCCTGTGGCTGAGCGATCCGGACGCCCGTCTCGCTGTCGAACAGATGACAGATCGACGCGGGGATGGCGGCATGCACGAGATCGCCTATTTCGGCGCGGTACTCCTTGCCGGACTTGATGGAGACGAGCTGGTCGCCGATGCGGAAACTCGCCATCGTCGCCTCACCGAGCAGTTCCATCGAATAGACGTCAGCGCCGAGCTCGCCGCCTTCGGAAACGAGCGTCGCATCCTCCGCGCGAAAACCGAGCGTCACCGGTCCTTTCACATTGCCCTGGAGACCGCCGATCGTGATGCCGGGCCCGCGGAAAATGCCGTTCTCGATATCGCCGGAAACGAGGTTCATCGCCGGCGAGCCGATGAAGGAGGCGACGAAGGTGTTGGCGGGCTTGTCGTAGATTTCCGTCGGCGTACCGACTTGCTGGACGAGGCCCCTGTTCATCACCACGACCCGGTCAGCAAGGGTCATCGCCTCGATCTGGTCGTGCGTCACGTAGATCGTCGTGACTTTCAGCGTGTGCTGCAGATTCTTGATCTGTGCACGGGTCGAGACGCGCAGCTTTGCATCGAGGTTGGAGAGCGGTTCGTCCATCAGAAAGGCCGCCGGCTGGCGCACGATGGCGCGGCCGAGCGCCACGCGCTGGCGCTGGCCACCGGACAAGGCGGCCGGCCGGCGCTCGAGGAAATCGACAAGCTCCACCATGCGCGCGGCCTGCATGACCTTCTCGTGATGCAACTCCTTCGGCACTTTTCGCACGCGAAGCGGGAAGCGGATGTTCTCGTAGACGGTCATATTTGGATAGAGGCCGTAGCTCTGGAACACCATCGAGATGTCACGGTCCTTCGGCTCCAGCTCGTTGACCATGCGGTCGCCGAGCCAGACTTCGCCTTCGCTGATCTCCTCCAGCCCGGCGATCATGCGCATCGTCGTCGTCTTGCCGCAGCCGGAGGGGCCTAGCAGCACTATGAATTCCTGGTCACCGATATCGAGGTTGAAATTGTCGACCCCGACGAAATTGTGCCAACGCTTCGATACGTTCTTCAGACGGATTTCAGCCATTTGCGATTATCCCTTCACGGCGCCGGCGGTAAGCCCGCTGACGATCTGACGTTGGAAGAACATGACCAGCACGAAGAGCGGCGCGGTCGCGGAGACGACGGCGGCAACGGCGAACATGACGTTGCCCTCCTGCTGGATCGTGCCGAGGAAGCTCGCGATCTTCGGCACCATGGTCTGGTTGGGCTGGGAGAGGAGCATCGCGGTCACGGCGAAGTCGTTATAGGCGAGCAGAAACGAGAACAGGCCCGTGGTGATCACGCCCGGCCACATGACCGGTATCACCACCAGACGGAAGGCCTGGAAGCGCGAGCACCCGTCGACCATCGCGCTCTCGTCTAGGTCCTTGGGGATCGACAGGAAGAACGAGTGCAGCATCCAAAGCGTGAACGGCTGGTTGATGGCGACCAGCACGATGATGGCGGTCGGCATGTAACCCCAGATGTTCATCTCGAAGAACGGCAACAGGTAGCCCGAGACCAGCGTGATATGCGGCATGGCACGGAAGACGAGCGCCAGCATCAGGAGCCAGAACGTATAGCGGTAGCCAGAGCGCGCCAGTGCATAGCCGCCGAGCGTGCCGAAGGTAAGCGACACGACGACCACCGACACGGTTACGATGACCGTATTGATTACCGAGGAGAAGAAATCACGCAGCACCCAGGCGCCGTAATACCCCTCGCCCGTGAAGGCGGAGCCCGTCTGCGCGATGGTGCGCGTGCCTTCGACGGCGAACCACCAGCTATCACGCGAGAAGAAGTCCTGCTCGACCTTGAACGACCCCCAGACTGTCCAGATGAAGGGGAAGGCCGCCGTGAACACCCAAAGGAGCACGAAGCCGGTGGAAAGCACTGCCAGGGGCAGGGGCTGTCTGCGTGTTTTGACCATCATCGCGCGGCCCTCTCATCGACGGTTGAATTCACGCCAGGTGCGTACCAGCACCGGCGACAGGAGAATGATGACGCCGATGATGGTCAGCATGGACGTTGCCGCCGCCGAGCCGAAGAGCTGGTCGACCTGGCCGCGCAGGTCGTTGAAGATCAACCAGGACAGCGAGGTGGCGTTGGCTTCCGCACTGAAGCCGACGATCGGTTCGAAGACCCGGAAATTGTCCATCAGCTGCACCAGCGCGACAAAGGTGGCGAGCGGCATGAGATGCGGGATCACCACGAAGCGGACGCGCTCCCAGCGGTTGGCGCCGTCGATCATTGCCGATTCCAGCGTATCGTGCGGCACGGTCTGCAGGCCCGCATAGAACACGACGAAGGAGAACGGCGCATTGTGCCAGATGCCATAGACGAGGAGCGTGATCCACGTGAGCCCGGCCGACGATTTCAGCGAAAGCGTCGGATCGTTGAGGAGCGCTTGCAAGGTGGCGCCGAGAATGCCCTGCGAGGACGCCATCCAATAGACGATGAGCGCGCCCACCAGCGGCGTCACGATCATCGGCAGAAGCGAGAAGAAGATGACCGGCCCCTTGTAGAAGGGCGGAATGGCATTCACCCCGAGCGCGATGCAGAAGCCAAGCAGCATGGCGAGCGGCGTCACCACGAACGTATAGGTGAGCGTGAAGGCGAGTGCCCGGTAGAATGGCAGGTTGTAGATGCGTGCGGCGGCATCGGCGAAACCGGAATTGCCGGAGAGAATCGCGCCGATTTCGGTCAGGGCCAGGTGGTTGCGATCGAGATAGGTGCCAAATCCGTTGAAGCGGCCGAGCGGCTCCTCATGGCGCAGTTTCTCCGTTGCTTCCGCGTCGACGCGCGTCTCCTTGGTGCAGCCGGCAAAAGGCGCGCAGGTCTCGACCTCGGTCACCACCCGCTCGTGCTGGACATAGAGAGACTGCACCGCGACCGAGACGATCGGCAAGGCTATGAAGAGCAGCATCGCCACGAGTGACGGCATGATGAAGGCAAAGAAAGCCCTGTGCGGCATGCGCCTTCTCCTAGCTCAAGATTCCGTGTTGCATGGATCCCGAAGGATGCGGGACAATTTTGACGAGGACCGGGAAGCGCCAAAGGCCCGGCACTTCCCGAGCGCCTCACTTCAGAAAGCCGCCTTCGCGGGCCGCTGCCGCATAGGACGCCTCGACGTCCTCCAGCGCCTTCTGCGCACTTTCGCGGCCCTGCATGAATTCGGCGAGCTCCGCGCCAAGCGCGGAATGCAGCAGGCCCATATAGGGCATCATCGGATAGGGCTTTGCGCCGCCATTGGCGGTTTCCAGCACGCCGACCGCAGCCGGGCTGGGTTGGTAGCCCTTGGTGAGCCAGGTCGCAACGCTCGAGTTCTTCTGCCCGACCTCTGGCCGAATGGCGTAGACCATGGCGCGGAACGAGGCTTCGGCATCCTCGTCGGAAATGTTCTTGGCGATCGAGAAGCCGTCCCACCAGAGGGCGGCCGCCGGCGTCGTACCGCCGCCGACCGTGGGAGCCGCTGCCAGAATGGTATTGTCGGCGATCTCGGCCGGCGTCTTTGCCGGATCGATCACGCTGCTCGCCAGCGAGCCCCAGCCATTGATGATCGCCGTCTTGCCGGCGATATAAACCTTGACGATCTCATCGGCATTATAGGTCATGTAGTCGGGGTTCATGTATTCGGTCATCGCCTTCATCGTGTTCAGCGTGGCTATGCCCTTCTCGTTGTTGATCGCCGCTGACGCCGACCCCATTCTGAAAAGCTCCCCGCCATAGCCGAGATACATATTGACGAATTCCGCCGCGAGATCCCAGCCGGCCTTGTCGGCAGCGGCAAGCGGATACTCCATCAGGCCCTTCTCCTTGATCGCCTTGGCGGCCGCGAGAATTTCCTCATAGGATTTCGGCTGCTGGAGCCCTGTCTTTTCCAGAATGTCCTTTCGGAAGAACAAATGCTGCGAATTGCCCATGAACGCGATCGCCATCACCTTGCCGTCGAGCTTGATCAACTGCGTCGGCTGAAGATCCTGGCCATATTTGGCGACAAGATCGTCGAGAGGGCGCAGCAAGCCCTCGTTCAGAAGCGGCACGATGGAATTGTTGGCGATGACGGCGACGGTATATTCGGCCGGACTGATCTTGAACGCCGGCACCTGGAGGTTCTTGTGTTCGGTCGTCTGGTTCATACCGACCTTGACCGTCGCGGAGGCACACTTCGCCGCCTCAGCGCCAACGAGACGCAAGGCCTCGAAGTCGTTGGAGAGGATGCGCACGGAGCCCTTCTCGATGCCGCAATCCGCCCGGGCGGGCGCGATGGAGACGAGGCCAGCCAACATCAGGGCGGCGGATGCAAGCAGTATCGATTTTGTCATGTTCCCACTTTCTTTGTTGGCGGCACGCCGACGTGAAGACGACACCGCGTTGCTCCCACGCCTTTTGACAGCGTCCTATTGCGATCATGATAGACATTTTGCATACGTATGCAAGCAATTTCGCAAGCGTATGCAGAATTCTTTTGCCTAGAGGCCATAGCCTGGCGCGGAATCTGGAGGAACGCGCCGCAGCGGCCAAGCCGCAGCGGGTGGCGTCGTCGACATTCGCGGTCATTCCATCAGCTTGGTCTTGGACAATCAGACCCCGCTGGTGACCACCTCTACCCTGCTACACGATTGTCATTCCCGTTGGGAGCGGCGAGGCACTCGATCAATTGCGCTCGCTCGGCGAAAGGCGGCCGATTGCGTGGCCAGGTGATCCAGTACCCACCTTCCATACGCAGCGTTTTCTCCGTCAAACGTCGGAGCCTACCGGATTCGACCGCATCAACGCACAATGCCAAAGACGCCAGCAAGACACCCGCTCCCGCCTCGGCTGCCCTCAGCGACTGAACGAACGTATCAAAGCGCAACGTCGGCACGGGCGGTGGTGGCTCGCCCTTTTCGGTCGACCAATCACGCCAGCCGGCTCTCGGACCGGATGTGGCGATACGCGGTTGGTCATGCCAGGATCGTGATGGATCGCGGAGCAAGATCGGCGATGCCAGCGGTGTCAGTTCCTCGACGAAAAGCTGCTTTGCCTCGCGTCCGGGCCAGTTTCCTGTGCCGAAGCGGATCTCGAAATCAGCCTCCAGGCGTTCATAGTCCGGCAGATGCTGGATGGTCTCCAACGAAAGCTGCACGTGCGGAAGCCGGCGAGCAATCTCACCGAGGCGCGGAACGATCCAAAGCTCGATCACCGAGCCGGAGGCGGCGATGGTGATCTTGCGTCGCGGCTGCTCGAACAGGTTGGCGGCGCTGTGCAGCAACTGCGTCAACGCGGCCTGCACATGCGGCAACCAGGCTTCGCCTTGCGTGGAAAGAATGACGCCGCGCGGCTGGCGGTTAAAGAGCTGGGTGCCGAGATGGAGCTCCAGGTTCCTGACGCGTTGGCTGACCGCCGCCTGTGTCAGCCCCAGCTCATTGGCGGCGGCCGTGAAACTGCCCAGCCGGGCAGCCGCTTCAAAGACGCGGATCCATTCGAGTGACGGCAGGTGCTGTGGGATCTCAGCCATAAGATAAATGAGGTCATGTTATCGAATATGGTTGTTTGTACTTATGTCGGGGCCGTGTCAAGTTCCAGGCCATTAATCATCGTCTACCGAGGAGCCACCTATGTCAGGAAAGATCCCGATCGAAATCTTGGATGACGGCGAGGCGCTTGCCCTCGATCTGCCAGGCAGAGGGCGGCAACGTTTCCATGCCATCTGGCTGCGCGACAACGCTTGGGACGATGCGACGCGCGCACCGGGCAATGGGCAGCGGCTCATTACGCTCGGCGACATCCCCGCCAGCACGCGGATTGCGGCTGCGCATGCTGAGGAAGGGCTCCTGCATGTCGCATTCCAGCCGGAAGGCAAGACCATCGCCTTTGATCTCGCTTGGCTTGCCGATCATGCTTATGACAGCACCCACGACCGTATCGTCGGCTGGACCGCGCCTGAAATCGAAACGTGGGACGCGACGCTCGGCACGCGAATCCCCATCGGCGATTTCGCTGCGGTGAGCCGCGATCGGAAGGCGCTCGCTGCGTGGCTATACGGCGTGCGCCGCTTCGGCTTCGGCAAGCTTACTGGCGGTCCGGTCGAGAGCGGGGCACTGTTCAAGGTGGCGGACCTTTTCGGCTATGTCCGCGAAACCAATTACGGTCGCCATTTCGAGGTACGCACCGAGGTGAACCCCTCCAACCTGGCCTACACGGGCCTGGGCTTGCAGGCGCACACCGACAACCCCTATCGCGACCCTGTGCCGACGCTGCAGATACTCTACTGTCTGGAGAATTCGGCCGAGGGCGGCGAGAACATGGTGGTGGACGGCTTTCGAGCCGCCGAGCGTCTGCGCGACGAGAGCCTGCGCGGCTTCGAGCTTCTGACCCGCTACTGCGCGCGTTTCGAATACTCCGGAAGCTCCGGCGTCTGCCTCCAGTCGCGCCGACCCATGATCGAGCTTGCGCCGGACGGCGAGCTTGTCGGCATTCGCTTCAACAACCGTTCTGCCGCAGCGATCACCGACGTCCCGTTCGAAGACATGGCTGATTACTACGCAGCTTACCGCCGCCTGGGCGAGATCATCGACGACACGTCCATGGAGGTCACGTTCAAGCTGTCTCCCGGTGAATCCTTCATCGTCGACAACACGCGCGTTCTGCACGCACGAAAAGGTTATTCCGGTGCCGGCTCGCGATGGCTGCAAGGCTGCTACGCCGACAAGGACGGGTTGCGCTCGACGCTCGCGGCGATCGAGCGTCAAGACCGGAGGGCGGCCTGATGACAAAACCCAATCCCGATACGTTGACACCCGAAACGATCGTTGCGTTTCTGGCTGACATCTTCGAGCGTCGCGGCGGCGAGGAGTATCTTGGCGAACCGGTAACCATGGCCGAGCACATGTTGCAGGGCGCCTATCTCGCCGAACAGCAGGGCGAACCGGAGATCATCATCGTTGCCGCGCTGCTGCACGACATCGGCCACTTCACCAGTGAGTTCGGGACGTTCTCGATGGACGACACGCATGACAAGCATCATGAGGAGGCCGGTGCGGCGGTGCTGGAACGGTTCTTCCCGCGCCTGGTCGTCGATTGTGTGCGCTATCACGTCGCCGCAAAGCGTTACATCTGCGCGACCGATCCCGCTTATTTCGGGCAGTTGTCGGCAGCCTCCATCCATTCGCTGAAACTTCAAGGCGGGCCAATGAATCCCGAAGAGGTCAGGGAATTCGAGCGCAATCCCAATGTGAAGGAGATCGTCCGTGTTCGTCACCTGGATGACGCGGGCAAGATGGCAGGCATGGATACACCCGGTTTCGCCCATTATGCATCAATGGTGCAGCGTATCGTCGATGCGCATTGCAAAAGGACGGCTGCCTGAACCCGGCGGCCTCTCACGCGCAACGAAGCCGGGCATCTTCGCCGGGCACCAGATATACCTAAGGCACCGCGATGAGAAGAAGATAGGCTAGGAAAACGACAAGATGGACAAGGTCGGTCAGGACTGTCGTGCGCCCGGTGGTAAAGCTGACAACGCAGGTCGCCAACGCTATCGTGAGAAGAACCATATCGCGAGGAACCAGGCCAAGGATCAGTTCCCCTCCCACGAAGAGATTGACGGCACTGACCACCGGAACGGTGAGGCCGATGGTGGCGCAGGCCGAGCCCAGCGCGATATTCAAGCTCCGTTGCAGTTCGTTCCGCATAGCCGCTTTGATGGCGGCTATCGATTCCGGCATCAGCACGATGGTGGCGACTAGAGCGCCGATGATTGCATCGGCCTGTCCGATCTGCATGTCGATGAGGCGCTCTTCGATCGCGATGGCCACCCTTTCGGTCAGCACCACGACGCCGATCAGACCGGCCAACAGCAAAACGACACTGTATATGAGGCTGCGTTCCGGCGGAGCGGGATGCGCCGCAGCGGCTCCGTCGCTGATGAAGTCGTCCCTGTGCCGTCTGGCCTGCGCGACAAGGAAGCTGATATAAAGCAGGAAGGCAAGCGTGGCGATGAACGCGAGCTGGATCGGAGCAAGGCCGCCCGACCCACCGCCTACCGTGAAGTTCGGAAGCACAAGTATGAAGCCGGCCAGAGCGATGAGCATGGAGAGGAATGCGCTCGTGCCCTGCCGCTTGATGTCTTGGTGCACATGTCGCCATCCTCCGAGCGTCAGGCAGATGCCGATGACACCCGCGCACACGACCATCACCGTGGAAAATATCGATTCCCTAGCCAATGTCGGATTGCCGGTGTGGTCCAGCATCATGGAAACGATGACGGATGCCTCGATGGCCGTTACCGCCAGCGTGAGAACGAGAGTACCGAACGGTTCCCCGACACGGTGCGCCACGGCTTCGGCATGATGGACCACGACGAGCACCGTGGCGGGAATCAGGAAGAGGGCGACAGCCTCCAGCACATGGCCGAGCAGGCCGGAAGACGGATTGAAACGCGGTTCGAGAACGGCAAGCGCCGCCGCCAGCAGGGAGGCGCTCGGCAGGCCAACCTCGGACAATCGATGGCCATCCAACCCTATTCTCCATTGGCTGCCGGGCGTGGCCGCCCTGCATGGCCGCCGATCGACGGGCGGCGAGGCGACGAGATGAAATTGCCCTGCGCCTCGTCGCAGCCGCGCTCGCGCAGCAGGTGGTGGACATACGGATTGCTGGGGCCGACGCACAAACGCCAAAAAGCAAAAAGACCCAACGGAATGGGCCAAGGGAAAGGATTGAAGGAGAAAGGCTCTATTCGGAAAGGGAAAAGGGTAAGCGGCAGCCGCCGGCGACGGCGGATATTCTTCGTGGGGGCGGCAAGCGCAAGAATCAGAAGGAGAAGATCGACTTTGCGGTTTTTACCGCCAAGGATCTGGAGGATAGAAACACGAAAGCCCCGTTGGGTTTCCAACGGGGCCTGTTCGATGAGGCTGGTTGCGGGGGCAGGATTTGAACCTGCGGCCTTCAGGTTATGAGCCTGACGAGCTACCGGGCTGCTCCACC